>JAAZNX010000041.1 GCA_012798025.1 Methanothrix sp.
GTCTGTTGGTAGCGTGCCATAATTTCAGCAATTATTGCGGTTGCAGAAGTCTTACTTATCCCTGGCAGGGTATGGATCAGACAGTTCTGCGCTTCTGGATTTCGTCGTCCAGATCCTGTATCTGCTCTAACTGGAAAGCTATAATTGCGCTTCAGACCAGCTGCAGTTCGCTAAAAAAAGTTCCGTATCCAACAGCTAATGCCCAGAAGATGACCGCTGGATCGATCTTGCGCTCACGCTTGATCAAACCAGTTTCCCTTGCCTTGTTTCTCAGCCATTCAGCTAAGGGCAGCTCACATGTCTCCCTTTCGATCAGGTTCCCTTCCTCGAATGAGTAGCTTTTAAACACATTCATCGACCCCTTCGAGGTTAGAAAGAAATCTATATTATCTATATGTTATTAACAAAGTTATTCCAATAGATGTATAATGAGATCACACCAATGGAACAGGGAGAATATTTAAATCAAACCTTAACCGATGACCAATGGAGTGTTCTTACTGTGGATTCTCATGTGATAAAGACTAAAACGCTTCCAGAAATATACTCATCGTAGGGATGGAACAGCCCGCAGCGCCCCTAGAGTCAAAACCGCTGCATCTCATATCTGTTATGCAAGTTTTGGCGATGAAGTGGGAAGCCGCGCCATTCAGGGCGCGATAGTTCACGCAGAAGCCCAAATAGGAGCAGAGAGATGCTTGATTTGCCCAAGCCATCCGGAAAAGATTCGATTACTATGGAAGAGATAAAAAAGCTCTGGCCGACTAAATTTCGGGATCAGGAGCGGTTTATATTTCAGGAGATTCAGCCCGGAGATCGTATATTTCTGGGAACCGGATGCGGCGAGCCTCAGTATCTTGTTTCGCAGCTTGTGAGCTACCTTAAGAATTATCCCAAGGCCTTTCTGGATGCAGAACTGATCAGCATAGTCTCTTTAGGGGTGGCTCCCTATACCGATGAGAAGTTCATGCACAACTTTCGTATGAAATCGTTTTTCGTCTCCGAGAACACCAGACATGCGGTCAACAAGGCAGCAGCTGATTACACGCCAATCTTTTTATCGGCCCTGCCAGATCTCATAAGCTCAGGCAGAACGCCCATAGACATGGCCCTCGTACAGACCACTCTTCCCGATAAAGAGGGCAATATGAACCTGGGAATAAGCGTGGATATAGTGAAGGCTGCAGTCAAGGAAGCCTCGTTGGTGGTTGTTCAGGCCAACTCCCAAATGCCAAGCGTGTCCGGCGACGGTAATATCCACATCGACGACGTCGACTTCGTGGTGTTCAAGGATGAGCCCCTTCTGGAGTACATCGAATCCGTGCCCGGAGACGTGGCCCGCAGGATCGGCAGATATGTGGCCCGCATAGTTGAAGACGGCTCCACCATCCAGGTGGGATACGGGAGTATACCTGGTGCCGTTATCGGTAGCCTATCCAAGAAACGACACCTGGGAGTTCATACTGAACTTTTCAGCGACGGCATTGCCGACCTCATGAAGAGAGGGGTGGTTGACAACAGCGAAAAATCCATTCATACCGGAAAGACCGTTGCCACTTTCTGCATGGGAAGGAGGGAGACCTACCACTTCCTGGACGAAAATCCGGGAATAGAGTTCAGGACCATTGACTACACCAACAACCCGTTGATCATCGCTTGCAACAAGGGTATGACTGCCATCAACAGCGCCCTGGAGATAGACCTCACCGGCCAGGCCACAGCTGAGTCGCTGGGCCGTCTCTTTTACAGCGGCATCGGAGGGCAGGCAGATTTCATGAGGGGAGCGGTCATGGCTCCCGGCGGAAAGGCCATTCTGGCTCTTCCGTCCACGGCCGAAGGCGGTCGGGTGTCCAGGATAGTGCCTTTCCTGAGAGAGGGCGCAGGCGTCACCCTCGCCCGGGGAGACGTTCAGTACGTGGTCACCGAGTTCGGGATCGCATACTTGCACGGAAAGAGCATCCGGGAAAGGGCGATGGACCTGATAGCTATAGCCCATCCTGATTTCAGGCCCTGGCTAATCGAAGAGGCCAAAAAGGCCTCTCTCATCTATCCCGACCAGGCCTTCGTTCCCGGCAGGAAGGGAGAGTACCCTGAGGACCTGGAGACCTGCCGGACCGCCAAAGGAGGAATGCGCCTGTTCTTGCGGCCGGTAAAGATCTGCGACGAGCCCCTGCTCAAGGACTTCTTCTACTCTCTTTCCGATGAAACCATGTATCAGAGGTTCCTGTCGGTCCGAAAGGATATGCCACATGAAGTGCTGCAAGATTTTGTGGCGGTCGACTACACTCAAAAGATGGTGATTTTGGCTCTGACCGAAAAGGGCGGGAAGGAGATCATCGCCGGGCTTGGACAATATGCCCTGAACCGGGATATGCACACCGCAGAGCTCGCTCTGGTAGTAAGAGACGAGTACCAGAACCATGGCGTTGGAAGAGAGCTATTGTCTTATCTGACCTATCTTGCCAAGAAACAGGGGCTCTTGGGCTTTACTGCAGAGGTCCTGGCCGGAAATCAGCCGGTATTCAATCTCTTCAGCAAGATGGGCTTTGACGTGACCCGCAAGAACGAGTCGGGTTTCTACGACATGAGAGCTATGTTCAAATCGCTGTAAGTACAAATTCCTTAGGAGACCTCGAGTTATGGCTCTTCGTCTGTTGGAGATGACTCTTTCTGAGGATCGACTGAAGGCCCCAGAGTAGGCGATGAGCGGCCGGCCGGAGATGCTGGATGTTCAAATGCAGCATATGACCGGCTCCTGGAAACTGCCGATACATGGGGTTTGGAAGGACAGGTTCCCCACCAGCCAAATTCTCATCAGGATGCTGATTCAAGCAGAAGGTAGCTAGGATCTGCTTGGGGAGCGCTTTGGGCATGACGAAGGCTTTCGAATAAATATTCTCCCTGTAGAGGCATCGCTTCCTGCCATGGTAGTTCGCAAGCCACGAAGGTCCCAATGTCCAATTAGCGTCCGAAGCGCCTATCTCTTCGTTGCCAGTCCCTGATGGCGCGAAGGAAATCGATTTTTCTCAGGGCGCGCCAGTCGACGTCAGTGAAATAAAGCTCTGAATAAGCAGCTTGCCAGATCATGAAATCGCTGAGCTGCTTGCCTCCAGCTCTTATCACCAGATCAGGTTTCTGGCTGAACCTGAGATGGGCCTCTATCGACTCTTCGTTGATATCCTCGGGATTAAGACTTCCATTTTGTACATCTTGCAGGAGGCTCCTGAATGCCTCTGCAACCTCATGCTTTCCTCCATAGCCGATTGATATGATCATCTTTACTCCTACGCCGTCTCCCATGTGTTCGACACCATCGGCAGTGTGCAGGCTTACCTGTGCCGGGGCGTCTGCAAGCTCTGCGGCAACACGTGCTCGAATCTCGGGCGCATCATCATTTACATAGAGCATGATGGAACCAAGGCCTGTAGATCTGCACCAGTCCAGCACGGACCTCAGTTGCTTCAAGCCCGGGCCGCTCAGATCCCCGGAGCTGAGTACAACGGCAACACATGTGGGCATTCTGTTTTTGGAGATCTGAGTTTCCAGGAGCCGTTCGTAAAGGCGAAGAATCATGGTTGGAATTCCTGTACTTTCCATAGGCAAAGTATTTTTGCGATGAATCAGCTCTTGAGGTTCATGCAAAGGGACGATATTGCCAGGATGGCCATCGGGCTGATGGTGCTATTGCTGCCTTATGCCGGGTCTCTTACAATTCTTCCCTTGGGGGCCCTCATCCTTTTCGACCCGGGCTCTCGCTTGCTTTCAGCCTCCTTGGCCATGCTCCTTCTCCTGAGGCCTGCCCTGAGCATCATGCACTGCAACCTCCCGCTATACGTCATTGCCATCTCATTCGTAGCATCTACTTTTGCCCCCCTTGCAGTCAAGAGATTCGAGTCCCTGACAGGAAGCATGATCTACCTCATGATCACAGTTGCTCTGGGCTATCCTCTGGCGACCATGATCTCTTCAGGAAGCCTGTCGTCTGAGAGGATCCTATTCCTCGCGATCTTAGGTGGGCTCTCCGGTGCTTTTCTACACCATGCTTCAAAGGAGCGTGACTTCACAGTCCCATTTGGCACGGCAATGGTGATGTGGCTCTTCTCCTTCGACTATCACCTGCCCGAGCTGCCGCGCATCCTGCTCATCTGTATTTTTGCTCTCATGCTCGGAATTGGAGCCTACTGGGCCAAGGCCGCAGACTCGGATGCGGTGCTGAGCGAGGCCATAGTAGGCCTTCTCGTCATCTTGTTTGGGGGTTTGAACTGGTTCCTGCTTCTGCTTGTCTTTTATCTGTTGGGGGGCGGTTTCACTCGTTATGGATACGCCTACAAGAATAAGCTGGGAATAGCACAGTCGCATGGGGGTGTGCGCGGCTACAAAAATGTTTACAGCAACAGCCTTGTCCCCCTGGCACTGGCCGTATGTTACGGAATTTATGGAAACGACATCTTCGTTTACGCCTTCATTGGTTCAGTTGCTACGGCCAACGGCGACACTCTGGCCAGCGAGATTGGCGAGACAAGCCGCTCCAGGCCGAGGATGATCACCACCCTCAAAGAGACGCAGCCCGGCGTGGATGGTGGCGTGACACCTCTTGGCGAAGCGGCTTCGATTGTGGGCGCCTTCATCATAGGCCTTCTTGCCACGGTCACGGGCATGGTCGGCATCTTCGGCATCATTGTGGGAACGATTGGCGGTTTCCTTGGCACTAACTTCGACAGCTTTCTTGGAGCCACGCTGCAGAGCCGTGGCATTTTGAGCAACAATGGAGTGAACCTTGTGGCGACTGCACTCGGAGCTCTGGTAGGCGGATGCCTCTGGTACCTGCTGCAAATTATTTAGGCGAAAAACCACCACTAGCATTCATGAAGATCTTCGGGATTTTCGGCGATCCCATCGAGCACAGTCTATCTCCAGTCATGCAGAATGCTGCCTTTCGAGCATTGGGCCAAGAAGCATGCTATCATGCCTTTCGCGTCTCAAGGGAATGCCTGGAAGATGCCCTCATTGGTGCAGCAGCCATGGGCTTTGGCGGTTTGAATCTGACCATACCTCTGAAGGAAAAGGCGCTGGAGCTGGACATCTTGCAGCCAGATGAGCTCGCAGAGGCCATCGGAGCGGTGAACACAGTATCTTTTGGTCGGAACCAAAGGATAGTGGGCCACAACACAGATGGAGAGGGCGCACTCCAGGCCATGAAGGATGCAGCGATCAGCCTTCGGCATAGCAAGGTGCTTTTGATAGGTGCGGGCGGAGCGGCTCGCGCCATTGCCTACTCTCTCAAGAACGAGGGCGCAGAGATCCTGGTCGCAAATCGGAATGCTAAAAAGGCAGATGAACTGGCTGCATCGGTAGGAGGGCTTGGCTTTGGTTTGTGCGATCTAGGCCAACTTGTCCTTCAGTCGGATATAATAATAAACGCCACCTCTGTCGGCATGAAGGATGGCGATCCCAGCCTCTTCGATGGCCGATTGCTTCGAAGAGGTCAGGTCGTCTTCGATATCGTTTACAATCGTGAGACAGAGCTTCTCAAAGCAGCTCGCCTGGCTGGCGCAGTGGCCATCGACGGCGTGATGATGCTGGTCTACCAGGGAGCTAAATCACTGGAGATCTGGACAGGCCTGAAGGCTCCAGTACATGTTATGGAGAAAGCGGTTCGAGATGGGTTGAAGGAGAGAAGATGACGCGCATACTGATATTGGGAGGCACGGGCGAGACTGGATCGTGGTTCGCACGCTATTTTAAAGAGAAGGGCTTCGAGGTATCCATCTGGGGGCCAAGAGGGAGGGTGGAAGTGGCAGAACGCCTTGGTGTGCGGTATGCTACCGATCGACAAAAAGAGGTGGAAACTAGCGACATCGTCCTTGTCAGCGTCCTGATCGAGAGGACAGTGGAGTTGATACGTGAGGTAGCGCCCCGTATGCACGCAGGCAGCCTGCTAATGGATGTGACCTCGATCAAATCGGGCCCTTTGAAAGCCATGAAGACCTATGCGCCAAAAGGCGTTGAGGTTTTGGGCACTCACCCCATGTTCGGACCCACCATGCCAAACATGCACGGCCAGACCATCATCCTGACCCCTGTGAAAGGAAAGAGCGAAAAATGGCTTCCAATCATTCGGTCGATGTTCGAATCAGATGGTGCGAAGATAGAGACTCTAGACGCAGACGAGCACGATGAGATCATGGCTGTAGTTCAGGCTCTGACACACTTTGCCTACATTGGCATTGGGGCGACGCTGAAGTCTCTTGACTTTGACGTGGAGAAGTCAAGGAGGTTCATGTCTCCTGTCTATGAGATCATGATAGACTTTGTTGGTCGCATCCTGGACCAGAACCCTGAGCTTTACGCCTCCATCCAGAAAAATCCAAAAGCGATGCGTGCGCGACAGACCTTCGTGGCCGAGTGCATGCGACTGTGTGAGCGCGCTGATGCAAGTGATATGGAGGGATTCAAGAACATTATGCGCGAGGCTGCTGAACATTACGGAGGGACGCATGAGGCGATGGAAAGGTCCGACAGGATCATCAGAGGAAGAATTGAAGAATAAGTGCCCGCGATTTATGCGGATCGAGGGCTTCTGAACTCGAGATATCTCTCAATCCTGTGCAGCCCCTCAGCAATATTTTCCATGGAGTTGGCGTAAGAGAACCTGAGGTACCCCTCACCATTGCGCCCAAAGTCAATGCCCGGCGTGCAGCCCACATGCGCCTTCTCCAGGATATCGAAGGCCAGACGGTAGGAATCCCCTGAGAATGCCCGCGCATTTGCAAATACATAAAAGGCGCCTGTTGGCTCAACAGCGATGCCGAAACCCAAAGCTTTCAGCCGCTTGATCATGAACCGCCTTCGATGATTGTAAATTCGTTTCATCTCGGCCACGTCTGCTGAGGTCGTCTCCTGCAAGGCGGCGATGCCTGCCTTTTGCGCGAGCGAGCTTGCACAGATAAAGAAGTTCTGCTGCATCTTCTGAATGGGCCTGATGAAATTTTTCGGGGCTATCAGATAGCCGAGCCGGAGCCCTGTCATGGCGTAGAGCTTTGAGAATCCATTCAGGACAAAGGCGTGATCTGTGAACTCCAGTATGGAATGCTCTCGGCCTTCGTAGACCAGGCCGTGATAGATCTCGTCTGAAACGATGTATGGCTGGAAATTGGCGATGGAGCGCATTGTGCTCTCAGAGAGGAGGTTGCCGGTCGGATTGGAGGGCGAATTGATGAGAATGGCCTTGGTCCTGTCTGTGATCGTCTCAGATATCGCTTCAGGCCTGTACTGGAATCCGTCAGCTTCGTTTACTGGCACATGTGCAGGGACTCCTCCCAGGAACCTGATGAAATTTGGGTAGCAGGCATATCCTGGATCTGAGACTATCACCTCGTCGCCCGTCTCAAGCAGCGCCCCTAAGACCAGCATCATGGCCGGGGATGTTCCGGATGTAACCACCACCTGGTCAGGACTTACAGAGACACCGTAGGCGCTCAGGTAGTGCTCGCAGATCGCCTCGCGCAGGGCCGGATCGCCTAAGCTATGCGTATAGTGGGTCAGTCCATCATCCAGAGCTTTACAGTAAGCCTCTTTTACGCAATGAGGGATGTCGAAATCAGGCTCGCCTACCTCTAGATGAACGACATCGATGCCCTGGCCCTCCATCTCCCGCGCTCGTTCCAGAACCTCCATTACGATGAAGGGTGCTATCTCTTCTGCTCTTTTGGCAATCATCTTGGGAGTGATAGGCAAATTATCTAGCAGGTATTATCGGCAGCTGACAGAAAACGCTTTTTCTCCGTTTCGCATGCCTCCCCTGAGATGAAGCGATCCACCATCTCTTTTGCTATCTCATCCGGATATTGCACTGGTGGATGCTTCATCGTATAGGCTGAGATGGCCAGCAGAGGTCCTGCGATATTTCTGTCTTTGGCAAGCTTGCAGACTCTTATGGCGTCAATGGAGCTCCCTCCGCTATTGGGCGAGTCTTCCACAGATAGCCTCAGCTCTAAGTTTATGGGCACATCTCCAAAGATCCTTCCCTCCATTCTTAGGAAGCAGACCTTATTGTCCTTTTGCCATGGCACATAATCCGAAGGGCCGATATGGATGTCATCATCGCAAAGAGGAGTGTCGAGGATGGATTGCACCGCCTCAGTCTTGGAGATCTTCTTGGACTTGAGCCTCTCGCGACTCAGCATATTCAAGAAATCTGTGTTTCCGCCAATGTTTAGCTGGTAGGTCCTGTCCATGACGCACGCTCTGTCTTTGAAGAGTTGAGCGAGTGCTCTGTGCACGATTGTGGCTCCAATCTGAGATTTGATATCGTCGCCCACAATAGGAACTCCTCTCTCCTGGAACTTCCTGGCCCATTTTGGGTCGGAAGCAATGAATACCGGCATGCAATTTACAAATCCTGTGCCCGCATCAAGAGCCGCCTGGGCATAGAAGCGCGTGGCCTGCTCAGATCCCACTGGCATGTAATTCACCAGCACATCGGCACCTGAATCCTCCAGTTCACGCTTGACGTTGCAGGGCTTGATGTCCGACACCACAAACCTCTTGTTCTCTGGATAGTTTTCCATATGAAGTGCAACGCCATCCAGAACAGGTCCCATCTTGACCTCAACACCCTTTTTGGGAACGTCGGGATAAAATACTTTGGTGCAGTTGGGCATTGCAAAGATGGCCTCGCTTACGTCTTTGCCTACCTTCCTAGCATCTATATCGAAGGCTGCCACGACGTCGATATCGCCCGCTCTGTAACCGCCTATGTCGTAATGCATCAATCCAATGCAATCTTTTTCGTCAACCTGTTTATAATATTCAATTCCTTGAATTAAAGAGCTTGCGCAGTTTCCCAAGCCTGCGATGGCCAGCTTTATTCTTTTCAACCTCTTTTCCCCTCCTGGGTCGAGTTAAGCTAGGAGACCTGAGTTCGGAGTCGGAATTTCGTATAAATGCAGGACGTATATAACGTTATAGGCCATTGGCAAGGACAATTATCCACAACCTCAAAGTAATCTTTCAGCCTACTGGTTGTAGCATGGAACTCAGCATCTCCTTTAGCTGCTCCCTAAGATTTGCCCTGCCAGCATCGCTATCTTCATACTCTATTCGACAGGTTCTGGGAATATCCGTCAGATATCTTGAGCCTTGCGGGTAGATCAATATGGTCTGTTTTCCAATAGTATGAGCTATGCCAAGGCCGTACATGACCCCAGGGTCTGCTCCTGTCAGGTCTGCTATGATTATAGCAGCTCTATTAATTAATACCCACATATCGCGGACTGCAGTTTTCCCTTCTTGGATATCTTCAGTCTCCTCTGCAGCAAGATTGCAGGCCAAAACAGCCTCTTTTATCGTGTTGTAATTTTTTTCTTTATTCTCATCATGAGGCACGAGAAGCAGGATGGACATAGGAACTAATTCTGGCAATGTAGTTCCGAATATCGGCCTTGTACGCGTGAGGCTTAGCAGCTGCATCAGCCTCATGAACTCAGAATCGATGTGCTTAGCTGATATCTTTTCCAGAGCCTTTTGGCGCTGTCCTGGGTCCAATTCTAGCAAGCTTGCAGGAAACTGGATGACGACCGGATCTTCTAGGCCAAACTCCCACCGTGCGCTGTTGGCTGCTTGCTGTGGCGTCAAAGCGATCTTTGGATTGTAATAGTAGCTTGCAAATCTGTTCTCTGCCCGGAGCTGTGCCAGAATGGAGAGATTCTCATTGTCGAGGACGGCCACCATGTTATTTGGCAATTGGCTCCTGGCAATACCTTTCTGGAGGTGCCTTTCCTCTACCATGCGGTCCACAACCGCCATGAACTCCTCCATCAGCTTGTCCACTTTGGCCTGAAGCTCAGGTGACATGTTGCCGCTTCTCATTCTGGTCGCGTCGTTAAGCATGATCTCAAATCCCGATTATGGTAATTTATGTTTTTCTATTCTATAATGTCCTCGCCAAGGCGGTCTGATATACACCATGGCATCATGGCATATCTCGCCATCTGCAACATGTGATCGATAAATACAATATGCATTGATGACCTTGCGGTCGTCTTGCTCTCTTTCATCCTACAAGAGGTTGTGGAGGAAGAAGTGGTTTGACAAACGACCATCGTTCATCAGTCAAATCCTTGAACTCCATTGCTACCCCGTAGGTGACGTTATTAACATGGTATTACCCCTCTCCCCGAACCCCTTTTTAGAAATTAGGAATTAATGGGCATTTTGGGATTTAGCTCTAAATGCATAATTTTATTGTGGATCAAGTTATTGGGAACTTTTTAATTAGTAATTAGCGTGCTAATAGAAAGA
>JAAZNX010000159.1 GCA_012798025.1 Methanothrix sp.
AGTGACGAAATGAGATAGTAATAATCAAATAGCAGATATGGATATAAAGCCAGAGGGGAATGAGTTAAACCGCTGAGGTAAGGATGATCGTCTGCCATCTGATCTTGAAAAACTGGAGGAACTTTCAGGCTGTAGATGTATCCTTGAAAGAGAGGGTGTTCCTTATCGGACCGAACGCATCAGGCAAGTCCAACTTCTTGGACGCCTTCCGTTTCCTCCGGGACATCGCCAAGGATGGCGGCGGCCTTCAGAAGGCAGTTGAAGACAGGGGCCGTCTTCCCAAGATTCGATGCCTCTCCGCCAGGAGAAGCTCCAATGTCGAAATCGAGGTCCATCTGGCCGAGTCCTCTCAGGAACCAGTCAAGTGGAGATACGCCATCGGCATCACTCAGGAGAAGGGTGGAAGGCGTCGGCCCAAACTGGTCTACGAAAGGGTCTGGTCTGGAAATGATCTGATCTTGAGCAGACCTGATAAGTCGGATAATAAGGACGAGGAACGCCTCACCCAGACCCACCTTGAACAGATTAACTCCAACGTGGACTTCAGAGAGGTCGCAGGCTTCTTGACCTCAATTCAGTACATGCACCTCGTCCCCCAGCTTCTCCGCTATCCAGAGGCCTTTCCGGGTCAAGAGATCCCAGGAGATCCTTTCGGCAAGAGATTCCTAGAGAACATTGCCAAGACCAGCGACAAAACCAGAACCGCCCGGCTGAAGAGGATCGAGAGCGCACTTCACGCTGTAGTGCCTCAGCTCAAGGAGCTCTCCTTCATCAAGGATGAGACTGGGGCTCCGCATCTTGAGGCTGTCTATGAGCACTGGAGGGCGAGGGGCGCAAAGCAGAGAGAAGACCAGTTCTCAGACGGCACACTACGCTTGATCGCTCTTCTCTGGTCGCTTCAGGAGTCAAAGTCGCTTCTTCTGCTGGAAGAGCCTGAGCTCTCATTGAATGCAGAGATCGTGAAGAAGCTTGCCCCTATGATCTCAAGGCTGCAAAGACAGACCAGGAGGCAAGTTGTACTCAGCACCCACAGTCCTGACCTTCTTTCTGATAAAGGGATCGGAGGCGAGGAGGTGTTGATCCTGGAGCCTGGAACTGAAGGTACACAGGTTCGTGCTGCATCCTCCAATGAAGAGATTAAGAACCTCCTGGATAGTGGTATGAGCATCGCAGACGCAGCGCTTCCGACAACTAATCCTCAAACCGCCCTGACAACATGGAGCATCTGATTTGGCCGTGGAAATCCCCATCAATCTGGTATACGAGGACGACCTCAGCCGGGAGGTCCTCCTTCGCCTTATCGACAGCCCGGCCGTGCGCTCATCGGATAGATGTTTTTCTGTGGGGACCAAGCGTCCTGGGAGAGGATATGGTTTTTTAAAGAAAAACATCATCGGGTTCAATCAGGCCTCTAAGGGCATGCCGTATTTGATTCTCACCGATCTGGATGACAGAGAGTGTGCGCCTCTATTGATCAATGAATGGTTGCCCCAAACCAGAAATCCCAACCTGATCTTTCGCATTGCGGTAAGGGAAGTGGAATCATGGCTGCTTGCAGATGATGCTGGCTTCGCCAGGTTTCTTGGCATAGCCAAACATAAGCTGCCAAGAAATCCAGATGATCTGCCTGATCCTAAGGCGACCCTGATAAATCTGGCCCGAACCTCAAGAAAGAGGGATATTAAGGCGGATATTGTCCCAAAACCGGGGAGCACGGCAAAGCAAGGCCCTGCATATAACGATTGTCTGATCTCATTTGTCAAAGACACATGGAATCCGGAAAAGGCTCGCCGGCATTCTCAGAGCCTGGAGAAAGCCCTGAGAGCACTGGAAACATTTGAACCCCAATGGCAATCTCATTGCTGCCAGGAATAGCAGGTTGATTTATTAGTTCGAAGGAGTGGCGAAAGTTGGCACTAAGCAATCATGAGCGCGTTGGCAAAGGTCTTGAGATTCTCAGGAAAGGCATCCAGCCCTTCGTGGAGAGGGAGCTGAAGGCATTCTACGGCAACCTCTGGTTCATGGATGGAGTGGAAAAGACCCTGGGCGATAGAATTGGCGCTGAAGCACAAATTGCAGGCACCGAGGAG
>JAAZNX010000103.1 GCA_012798025.1 Methanothrix sp.
AGAAGTGTCACACCAACAAAGAGTGCTGAAAGATAACACAGGAAGAGCCCAACCAGGCATGTCAGGCCGAAATCCCTTGTCATTGGCACCGAGGATGTCAATAGCGAGACGAACCCGGTGGCTGTTATTATCAATGCGATCATGACTGGGACCGAAACGTGATTGATCGTCTCAACAACCGCCAACACCGATGAGGTGCCTTTGGAGAACTCTTCGTCTATCCTGTTGTGGAACTGGATGGCATAATCTATTCCGATTCCCACCAGGACGGGAAAAGCGGACATCGATACCATGGTGAATGGTATTTGCAGGTAACCCATGGCTCCAAAGGTCCAGGTAACGCCCAAAAAGACAACCGGAATGGGCAGAAGGCACCACTTTACATGTCTGAACGCGATCAGTAGCGCCACTATCATGAGAAGGCCCGCCAGGGCAAGGACTGGGCCATTGGACTTGGACATTTCTCCAGTTATTGATTTCATCAGAGCTGGCTTGCCAGTAATCGTAACGCCGACATCCGGAGGAAAGTTGGCTATCTTTACCTGGCCCTCAGTCTCTGTGTACAGCTCTCCTAATTGTTTCTCAGTTAATGATACCGGCATTTCAACTGAGAGCATGGTGTGGCTCTTATCAGGCATCATGGCATTTACAGCCACCATGTTCTCCGGAAGGGCAAGTATCTCTTGGATCATTTCCTGGGGAGGAATGTCTCGAATGCCAGTCTGAGCAGCCCAGGTGTCGGCAACAATGTCTGCGATGCTTTGCACGCCAACAACATCCGGCGCCGTCTTCATCTTGTCCGAGAGCGTGAGCATCGCTTTGAGAACCTCTGGTTTTGTTATGCTATCTCCTTCGATCAGGACGGCGATGGACTCAGTTCCGAACTTTTCAACGTATAGGTGATCGTACAACTGGTAAAGAGGGGAGTCCTTTCCCACCATGCTCTCTGTGGTCATTCCCTGCATCTCGATTGTCTGAGCATAATGGATTGAGATGATCGTCAAAAGCACCGCTGCAGCCACAATAGCTATGGGATTATCAGCAACCCAGTGGCCAATCTTCTCCATGAAGCTCAAAGGTCACACCTATGTTCGGAGTTTATCAAACGTCCGAAACATGCGAAAAGTACTTAAAACTTGTGGTCTTCTAAATAGCAATGAACCAAAATGAAAGGAGGACTCTGAGGAGATATATTGTAGATGCTTGTGTAAAGTCTGCAAACAGCAAAGGATATGGAGATGCAGTAGGCATTTTACGCGGAACGCTCCTTCTGGCAGATGAGCCCATGTCCCTGGATCAGTTGGTGGAGGAGACCGGATACAGCAAATCCACAGTCAGCTCCAATATGAGCCTGCTGGAAAACCTGGGGCTTGCGAGAAGGCTGATTGTGCCCGGTGATAAGAGATACCATTACATTCCTGTGACGGACCATGATTCGTTGAGGAATGCAATGCTCACCAGTGTACGAAACGAGGTCCAGCATATCCTGACTGCTCTGGATATGACTGAGAGGGAGATCAATGCAAAAGATCCCGATTCTGAAGCATTTTTAAAAAAAATTGCAAATATAAGACGTTTTTATAAGCTGACAGGCCAGCTGCTGGATCTGGTCGCCCGGTACACGACGGACGAGCTCATAGAACTACTTGAGAACGACTGCAAATAGCTGTTTTTCGCTTTATCAGCGACTTCCCCGCACTGAAGGGCAGAGCATACTGCTTCATAGACCCAGTGCTCTGATATCTCCACACCTGATACCTCCACGCGTCCATCACAACCTTTTTAAATCCGGCTTTTGTAGGGATACATCATGGGAAAGACAGGAAGCATAGAATGGGCTAAGATCAAGGGCAGAAAGGGTCAAGTAAGGCAGGTCGCCAAGGCCGAGACTATCTACAAGAAGCCCGGTCCGATGCAAAAATATACGGCGTCAGGTTCGAGAATCAAGAAAATAAAGAGATCTGCTAAGGCCACTCAAGTCAGGACATGATCTCCGGAACAGAAGACCAGAACGCCATCCAGGATGTCGTTCTGGTACGTTACGGAGAGATCACCCTCAAAGATAGATGGACTAGGCGGAATTGGGAACGCATTTTAGCAGGTAATATATCTTTTAATTTGCAAAAATCCGGCATAAAGTTCAGGATTGTGAGAGACGAGGGGAGGATCTTCGTTCACACATCCGATCCCCGTGCGAGCGAGATCGCCTCGCAGACTTTTGGCGTTGTCTCTGCCAGTCCAGCCCAGGCGGTAATTCCAGATTTAAGCGCGATCGCCCAGGTGGCGGCGCAGATCGCCCAGAAGGCCAGGCCACGCTCTTTTGCCATCAGGCCCAGGCGTACTAAAGCTCCATTCAGCAGTGAGGAGATCGGCAGGATAGTGGGAGAGGCTGTGCGCCAGCGCAGCGGCGGCATCGTTGATCTGGACAGGCCTGAGCTGGAGATATTCGTCGAGGCAAGGAAAGAGTGCGCCTACATCTTCACAAAGGTAGTAAAGGGCTTGGGGGGCCTGCCCTTGGGATCTCAGGGGAAGATGCTGGCGCTCATCTCTGGAGGAATAGACTCACCAGTGGCAGCCTGGATGATGATGAGGAGAGGCTGTCCAATTTCCCTTTTGCATTTCGACTCCCGGCCGTATGCAAATGCCATAGAGCAGTCAATGGCGAGCGCCAAGGTCCTGGCACGCTGGACCTCTGGGCGCAAGATAAATTTCATCCAGGTCCCTATCAGCCGAGGAATCGAGAAGATCGCATCACACTGTCCAAGAGCCACATGCGTTCTATGCCGAAGGCTGATGTACAGGATAGCAGCGGAGGTCATGTCGGACCAGGGCGCATTGGGGATCGTCACAGGATATTCCATGGGCCAGGTTGCATCACAGACGGCAGAAAACATCCTGGCAGAGCAGGCTGCCATTGGAATGCCGATCTTCCATCCCCTCATCGCTATGGACAAATCGGAGATCGTGGACCTGGCCAGGAAGATAGGCACCTTGGAAGTGACTGAAACTGCCAAGTCCTGCAGCGCTGTCCCAAAAAAACCCATGACAAAGGCCAGGATAGATGAGATTTTGACCTTAGAAGAAGACCTTGGGTTGAGGGACCTGGCAAGGGCTCTTGTCCAGGAGATGAATGTGACCAAGATTGGATGATGCCGTCAAAATAAGGCCAGGATTGCTTTACCTGCTGACCCTGAAGTCTATTACCACATTAAACCTGCGTGGAGCATAGCTTCTGACCACGCCCTGATAGGCGAGTTCAACTCCAACACCAATCTGCTCTGCCGCCGATGCTATCATGGTCCAATCGCGAAAGAGATCTTCTTTTGGTGCAATCGCGTAGTAATGGACGATTCCCCCGGACTTTACAGCCCCAATGGCCGGGATGAGAAATTTGGATGCGCTATGTGGGAGGTTCATGATCACGTGATCTGCTATGCCGACATAGCGCAAAGCCAGTTCGTTTGCATCACCCTCCAGTATCTCAATATCCTCGATCTTGTTCTTGCGCGCATTCTCACGCAGGTATTTTACGGCTACTGGGTTTTTGTCCATGGCGATTACCTTTGCTTTTCGCTTCGCTATCAATAGTGCAAAGGGACCAACACCTGCAAACATGTCTAGCACCACATCGTTTGGGCGAATCTGGCTGGCGATCCTGAGCCTTTCCGTGCCCAGGCGGGGCGTGAAGTAGACGCTCTCCAGATCCATCCGGTAGCTTAGGCCATGCTCCTTATGAGTGGTTATGGTACGAACTTCACCCGCAACATGCCTGAACCGGCGCGTCCTAAACTCTCCTTCTACACCGGAGACTGGAGCAATTATGGTCCGAATGCTCTTGTTGCAAGACATCAAAGCACGGGCTACTCGCTCTGCATCAATATCCTCCACGATGGCAATGTCGCCCACCACATCGAAGCTGGGCCGAAAGCCAAGCAGTTCCTCTGGAGTGGGATTGTGCTTTTCCGGCTGAAAGTATCTATCTTCCCATTCGAACTTTGCAATCTGGCGAAGTCTGGCTGCTGCTTGCTCATCCATTTCCAGGACCGGAAGATAGACATTGGACTCGTCTGAGATTATCTTGCGGCAGTGGTCGAAGATGCCCATCTCAATCAGGGCTTTGCGAAACTGTTCACCATGAATTCGTTCTACCTTTAATCCACGAGAAACGCCAGACATCATCATCTCAGCTCTTTTGATGGCAGGATTTGGCTTGTCGGTTATCTAGAAACGAAAACTTGCGGCTGCCGGGATTCGAACCCGGGTTACGGGCTTGGGAAGCCCATGTCATAACCGCTGGACCACAGCCGCTCTGTGGATACCGGTCTTTCATCTTATTCCATATAGATGTGACGGTATTGATCTCAAAAATGGACGCGTGAAATCCTCCCACGCCCTGGAAGGGCAGGGCTTACCGCTCCGACCTCTCCGCTCCACAGAGTTAAAATAGATATGCTAAAGAGACATACATAGGTTATTTATTTGAGAAGACCTTAGATGTTGTCGGTGAATGGGATGAAATTGTATACAATTATTTTCCTTTTGATGGCTCTTCTCTTGCTTTCTTGCAGCGGGCAGGCATTGCGGACCTTCTCTGGAGAGACCGTCTCCATAGATACACCTGTAGAGGACGATGTCTTTGCGGCAGGCAGCATTGTAAACATCAATGCTCCGGTGGATTCAGTCGTGGCTGCGGGAGGGACTCTCAACATCAATGCGCCCGTGAAAGGGGA
>JAAZNX010000038.1 GCA_012798025.1 Methanothrix sp.
CGATCTTTACGACCAGGGCTACTTCGGCAGGCCCAGAGGCCAAGGCCTAGAACTCTCCCTGGTAGAAGCTGCCTATCTTCTCGACCGATCTAGGATTGGAGTATCACTTGACGGAAAAGAGCTGGATTTCAAGGCCTTCTTTCAACTGGCTTCATCGCTGGAGAAGGGCTTCGAGTTCAGGTATGTAGTTTACAAAGATCTGCGCGAACGGGGCTATTACGTTCAACCGGGAAGACCGGATTTCCGCGTCTATCCGCGCGGTGGACATCCTGGAGAGTCGCCTGCTGAGTTTTATGTCCTGGTCATATCGGAGCGCATGCCTCTGCCGCTAAAAGAACTCATCGAGCCGGTTAGGATTGCGGGCCAGATGAGAAAAAAGCTGATGATGGCCATAGTGGACGAAGAGAGCGATATCACTTTTTACGAGGCCAAAGAGAAGGACATGTCAGGCAGCATGGCTGATGATGAGCAGGGTGGCATGGCCACGCTTCTGGAGGATCGCGTGGTGCTCTGGGATGCCGATGCATCGCGGAGGCTTCACGAGCACGGGTTTTATGGCAAACCAGTGGGCGAGAGGCTGCAGCTCTCGCTGGTCGAATCTGCATACCTGTTGGAGCGGGGACTAATTCAACTGGTCGACCGTTCCGGAACTTCAATCGATCGGCGGGGTTTTATGGCTAGGGCTCTTCAAATCGAGGATGGATTCGACCTGAAATACAGAGTTTACAAGGATCTGCGTGACCGAAAGCTGGTGGTGAAGACCGGCTTCAAATTCGGCACGCATTTCAGGGTTTACAAGCATGTGGCGGGTCTGCAGAAGGTTCCTCACTCCGAGTATCTGGTGCACACCGTTCCAGAGGATCACGTGTTTTTCCCACCCGTGCTCTCCAGAGCTGTACGCCTGGCTCATTCGGTGAGAAAACAGATGGTGTTTGCATATCCTGATGGGGATGTGCGGTACCTCGAGATAAGAAGGCTCAAGCCCTAGCCTCTTAGCTCAACCGCCCGTCTCCAAGTTTTCATCCTGCATCTTGGCCTTATCCATCATCTCTTGCTGGGCTTTGAACCTCTCCTGAATCTGCTCAAGGGTCATGCCCTCGAGCTCTTTTCGCTCAGGCACTTTTTCAATGGGCTCCAGAGTATCCAGCCGGTAATAAAGCCCGGTGCTGTCCAGAAGAGCCCACTTCACTCCGTCGTCCTCTTCTTTTAGCACCTTCACAGTGCCGATGGTGCCCGTTCCCTTGTACCTTACAAGGCTGTCCTCTCTTATCTCTGCCATAGCAAGTCTCACCCAAGTCTTAAAGCATCTCTATCTTAAAGCATCTCTATAATCGTCTCGCCCTTCTTCGCGTCAAAGCCTTTTACGTTTGCGCCACCAGGCTCGGCCAGTACCTCGATGTCCTGAAATTCCTCTGGTCCACAGAGCACGTCCTGTTCGGGATGCGTTCCAGGCGAGATCTTGCAGCTCAGACGCGTGCGTGCACCGATGGATACCACGGTCTTGAGTCGGGACGATGCAGGATGGCCTTTGGGCAATACTATGAGCGGTGCCCCAAGCTCCCGGATCTGATAAAGAGTGCATCTGAGGCCGCGTTGAACCTTGTCTCCCGTACCAAACGATGAGGCGACCATCAGATCATCTGGCTCTGTGAAGAGCACGAGCTCCTCTCTTTCCGTCTCCAAATAAAAGAATTTTCCCACAGTCTTTGCCAGAGCTAAAGTGCCGCTATGGCCTGAGAGGATTGCTACCTCGTCTTCTTTTAACGAAATATGCATTAACTTACGCCGGCTTGACGTTCCTTGAGCTGCAAGATGGACACCTGGGCTTGCTGCCCATGCCCTTGAATTTATTCTTGCAGTCCAGGCATTCATAGTCCTTTGCAGCCAAAGCTTCAATATTTCCTATGTCCGGGCCGCCACCAACCGTACACATGATCTCTCACCTCTTATCTTTGTATAGCATATCTGGCTATATAAAATAGGCGGAAGCAATTGATGCTTCTCTAAATCCGCAATCATCTCCTGATCTCTTTTACTTTCTCAAAGATCTGCTTCATCGTATCTTCGTTGCTCTGCGTGAACGGGAAAGGCGAGCTAGTAAAGGGTTGGAAGTAGACAGGCACATCGTCTAGGCGATAGAACGTTCCATCGCATTCCATGGCATCGATGACGCCGGGCAAAACGACATCTGAGAGCATTGTAGTGGGAGAAGGTGCGATGTCAATACAGGCAACGGGAATTTCTGCCAGATATTCGGCGCAGGCTGCAGGAAAGTGCGAGACCAGATCCGCTGAGACGATCAGGGCGGAATCCACGTCTTTTTCCCTCAGCACATCAACGGCAGTGTACTCTCCGGGGTTATAGCGAGGATAGCCTCGGGAGAAGTCCAGGCCGAAGGGGAATCCGTAGAGGTAGGAGGCAATCTGGTTGAAGCCGGCCACATTGCAATGGCCTCGCAAAGCGCCGATCACGAACTTGGTATGGTTGTTCAGCTCCTTGACCAGATTGAAGGCAGCCTCAGCGTTGCGGTGCTTGCCGTAAGATGATGCAATGCCCAGTCCCACGTAAATGGCTCCGTAGTTGCAGCCCTTCATCATCTCCAACATCGCCTCCATCTCGGTGATGGAGACCCCTGTGGTCTCTTCTACAGACGGGTGAGGCCTCTTGCCGTGCAGGATCGTGAGCAGAGCGGATAGAAGCTCATAATCGGTGTTTGGCTTCAGCTGGATGTGCAGGTCTGAGTTCTCTGCTGTTATGCTCTTTCTTGGATCGACTGTAATGACAGTCCGGTCGAATCTTCCCCGCCGTGTCCAGTATCCGCGTGGATAAACGGCATAGCGGGACATATGTCTTGGCATGGACTCCAGAGGATTGGAGCCCCAGTATACCGTCAGATCCGCCCTTGACTTGCTTTGGCCGGCCGTAGAGCCGACGCGCCCTGCTTCTTGAATTCCCATGGCTGTGGGACCGTGGCAGACAGTGGAGTTCGAGTCCACAATAGCGCCTAAAAATTCACCTAGATGAAGGCCGACCTCCATGGCCTCGCAGGAGGTCTCGCTGCCCATGAAGATCAAAGGATGCTTGGCCTTGGCCAGGATTTCAGCAGTCCTGAAAATCGCCTCATTCCATGTCGCTGCTCGGAAGCTTCCGCTCTTCTTAATCTGAGGCTCTCTGATTCTGTGAGAGCTTACTATCTCCTGGAACTTGGCATTGCCCATCTTACAGGCGTTCTTGACGGTGATCTCTCCCTTGCCAAGCGTCACCTGTATGTCGTCGCAAGAAGCGCCGCAGACCGGACAGATTATGTTTTTGGCAGCCATTTACTCCCCCCTCGTGTAAAGCTCGTTGACCAGGTCGCATGCATTCAAAACCGGATCGTCCGTTGGTTCTATTCGAACCGGAGAGCCTTTGTAAAGTGGCGAGCCGGTGGAGAAAGTCTCAGGGTCTATCACAACGTTCGACCAGATTGCTCTCGGCATGAAGACGTGACCATGTTTGAGGGAGTCCGAGGAATAGGCATAAACTACTACGCTGTGCCGTCCGTTCCTGGAGGTTACCTTGACTTTTTTCGGGTAGCCAAGCCTGCAAAAGTCTTCGGGATTCATCTCGCATGTTGCACATTCCTGCGTGTAGTCCTCGGTGAGCTTGCAGCCTCCCTTGGCCAGCCTGCCCTCCTCAATTGTGCTGCCCGTATTGAGCAGAAACTTCTCCATCATCTCCTCCGAGCCTCCAGTAGATACAAAGAAATCGGGCGTTGCTGGCATAGGCTTAACCCTCCTTCCAGTAGAGCAATCCTTTGGGATTCTTATGAATGGCAAAGTCTCCCGAGAATTTGACAAACCTTCCCTCGAGCTGTAGATCGCCAAGCTCTGGATTCTCCTCCGGCCCAATCTCCACGAAGCCCGGCGTGAACTGCCGGATCGATCCCAGGATCGCTACAGTTCCGCCCGTCATCTCAGCGCCTAAACCCCTTATGGCATTGCCTTTGATCAGAATGAGGCCACCATTCTGGCGTATGGCGCAGAAGTTCTCCACGTTGCCTCCTATCACTATCTGCCCGCCAGCCAGGCCTCCGCCAACTTGACTGTGTGCGTTCCCTTCGATCAGGATTTGTCCGCCGGTCATGCCCCTCCAACTCCCCCGATAGGCAGAGCCCACATGATCTCCGGCACTTCCCAGGATTTGCAGCAGGCCTCCTTTCATTTCCATGCCTGCCCATGAGCCTGCATCGCCATGCACGCGGATGCTGCCGCCCGCCATCTCTGCACCCACATGCATCCCCGCTGCACCATGGATCTCGATCTTCCCGGCTTTCATGCCCTTGCCAATGTACTTAACCCTGGATACATCGCCGTCGATTACGATTGTTGTCTCTTCAGGCGATCCCATCCCCGTGAGTTCAACATCGAAGAACTCACCAAGAGGAAGCTGCTCCGAACCCTGCCAGACCTGCAGCCCTTCGATCTCACCCATCTTCTTCATGACAAGCATATCGGGCCGGATGACTTCGGCCTCAACGGTAATTCCGATATTTCCCTTGGGCTTGAGAACAATTTCCGCCATCCTCTTACCTCCTCAACACAGCTTCCAGGGGCTTGTTGACCTGGATGGGCACTGGATTCTTCAGGTATTTATCCGGCACCGGGTAATTGGAGAAGCCCACAGTGTAATATTTGAACCATTCCTTCACATCGGCGAGCATTTCCTTCTCCAGAGCCTCGTCAACATAAGTTCTGCAGTAGTACCTTCGACCTTCGGGAACCGCCACCACCTCTCCAAGCCTAGCCACGATCTGGCCGTCCTTCACAGTGTACTCGGGGAGAGAGAACTTCTGCTTCAGCGTCTCCGGATCATTCACATCAAGCCTGGTCGGGTCTAAGTCATAAACTGTTACATCGCCGTCAGCTCCTATGCCCAGGTGGCCTTTCCGGTGGGCCATGCCTATGGTCCGGGCAGGGTTGGCACGGGTGAGGATGGCGATCTCGTAGAGGTTGAGCTCACGCTCTACGCCTCCTAGGCTCGATCGATCGTAGGCCCACTTGTGGGACTCTTTGGCCGTATCATCCCTTGCCTTTTTGGACATAAGCCAGGTCATCACCTGCGGATATTGAGTGAATATGCCACCGTTAGGGTGATCTGTGGTCATAATAGTCTTCCAGGGGTCTTTCACCAGAAGCATAACCTCTAATCCAATCGCCCACTGTACGCTGTGAACCGGGCTGCTCTTAAGGTAAACTAATGGAAGGATGCCTGAGCCGCATTCCATTTCAACATCGCAATTCGACCACTTCTGGCCTGTTAGCACGTATAGATCATGTTGTGCAGGGCCGTCGCCTGTCATGGTCGTGGCCGGACCAAAAGGAACAGAACCGCTATCTATTACCACGTTGTCCACTTTGTTAATGTAGTTTGCAAGACCTGGAGCGCCGGAGCAGAAATCCCTCCAGGATGTCCCGCCATAGGCGCTGAATTGAGCATGAGCGAGATAAATGGTTTGTCTTCTCTTGGCGCTCTCCGTGGTCTGAGCCCATTCCAGCTCTGTCTTGCTCATTGGTTCAAGGCCTGAGGTGATCATCAGCGAGTCTCTGGCAATCTCCCAGTTGCCTGGATGGCCTAGGTTATTGGCATGCAAGTGCAAGGACATGGGCAGTCCCAGCATTTCATTCACCTCAGCCAGGCCTCTTATGATCTCGCGCGGCGTAACCTCAAAATGGATATTCGGTTCGTCCAAACCATTCACATTCTTGGCCCAGCCCCAATTCTCCACACCTGCCGGGTTGACGCATTTGATGCCATAGGCCTTGTGGGTTCTCATCATCCAGGCCACATAAGCTGCCGCTTTGTCCACGTCGCCCTTTTTCAGATAACGCATGATGAACCAGTTGTTGCCGAAGACCAGGTAAGCGCCCATATCCAGAATGGGCGTCGAGCGCATCTCCTCGTGAGTATGACGGGCTTCCAGAGGCGGCATGGCTGCCTCAAAGACCGTGGTATAGCCCATGGCCGCATAGTCGTATCCCTGCTTGTAGACAGATGGAACGGTGAAGCCGCTGCCGGAGTGCGTGATGTCCGTCTTTCTTCGCACGGATTTGTAGTGGTCTTCGGGACGCATGAGCCGTCCGGCATTGACCTTTGACCCGGCCACGTGCGAGTGGGAATCCACCCCACCGGCCATGACCGTCTTGCCCGAAGCATTGATAACCTTGGCATCCCTCTCCTCAGCACCGGTGAGGCTAACAACTACTTTTCCGTCTTTTATGAATACATCCTTGACTTCCCCGTCAATCCCGTTAAGAGGATCGAAGACATACCCGTTCTTGATAACCGTAGCTGCCATTCAAACCACCTCCCGTCTCACCAGCCATATTGCTTCTACAGGGCAGATCATGCCACACGTGGCGCAGGATCCGCAGACTTCCTGATTCACGACCTTAACTGTGCCATTTTGCACCTCCAATAGAGGTTTTTCATCCAGCTCGTTGAGATGACCTGCAGCCAGGTAGGGATCGGAGAGCGCATTTACAGGACACGCGATTACGCAGTTTCCGCAGCCAAGACAGGCATCTTCATCAGTTTTCAGAAGGGATGTCAAAGAAGGCCACGGGGCGAGCGGAGCGAGCTTCTTTTCGAAGGCTTTCTTGCCCTTCATCTCCGGCAGAATAGCAGTCTTGTGAACTGTGATGGCCCGCACTGGGCAGGCCTGGGCGCAAGCACCACAGTAGATGCAGGCCTCCTTTCGGTGCGTCACCTTCTCCACGATCTCGCCAATCTTCCAGTCTCGATTGAAGAGAGCGTTGGCGGGACACGTATGCACGCAGGTCTTGCAGGCCTGGCAAACGTTGTCGTCCCTGAAAAACTCGCCTGAGAAAGGTTTTTCAAAAGTGATAGCGCCTGTCGGGCAAACTGAGGCACACCAACCACAGTGCACACAGCGGTTAAGATTGATGAGCGTCTTGCCTTCCATCTTCAGGCTGCCGTCCTCTGCGAGATGCCTGTTCTTAAGCTCAATGCAGGCCTGGGGACAGACTTCGACGCATAGGCCACAATGCACACAGCTATCATTTGCGACGGTGGGCTTCAGTGCAACGCTGAGATACGATTCGTCCTTCTCGGCCTTGCCATCTACCCTGACCTCCAGCGCGCCAGTGGGGCAGACTCGAGCACATAATGCACAAAAAACGCATTCACCACTTTTTCTTTTCTCGATGAAGTCCTTGTCGATCAGTCCCCGGGCTACAGCACCTACGGAGCCAATGATCAGCTCGCCTTTTGGGCAGACTTGAACGCATGTCCCACAGCCGATGCACTTCTCTGGCAGATAGAACTGCGATTTATCCTCTCGGGATTCCAGCAACACTTCTTTCATCCGAAACCCTACCTGATGGGCATGGTTGTTTGCTGGGATTAGTTAAAGAGGTTTTGCACGATCCCTGTCGCTATGAGCTCTGTGTTTCGTCTGAGCCAAAACCACGGAGACACAGAGGCACAGAGCGATTAAAGGATTCTGATGGAATCGAATCATTAACTTGCCCACATGCTCTTAGCTATTCAAACCTTGGCCTCAATCCGGCAGGCTGCGATCTTGTACTCAGGGATCTTGGCCACAGGATCAAGGGCATCCGAGGTTATGACGTTCGTGCCATGGTAGTGGAACGGCATGAAGACCATGCCAGGCTTGACCTTCTCAGTAACCCTGGCTTTTGCCTCTGCCAAAGCAGGGCGGATGCCGGAGATATGGCATATGCTTTTGCCGCCCGGATAATATCTCCGGCAGGCACTTCGGTCTTCTTTGCAGCCTCTTCCAGGGTATAGTCCTTGAGGCTTTGCAGGAGATCCTCGACGCCTACCGTCCGGGATCCAAGAAACTCCTCGTCTGCCAGGCCCGACTCCACGATGACCTTCATCATGCCCCGAAGAAGATCGATATCCGAGCCGGGCTTAATGCGCAAGTGGATGTCTGCCATCCATGAGGTAGAGGTAATCCTCTGATCGGCAACTATCACTAATGCACCGTTGTCCTTGGCCTTCTGGACCCAGCGGGTGACAATAGGATGCGCCTCGGTGAAGTTGGTGCCTATGGCAAAGATGCACTTCGAGTTCTCCAGGTCTAGGAGATTGTTGGTCATGGCACCGGTGCCAAAGACCGCGCCAAGGCCGACGACAGTCGGGGAATGGCAAAGCCTGGCGCAGTTATCCACATGGGGTGAACCCAGGAGACGGGCCATCTTCTCCATGAGGTAGTTCTCCTCGTTGTTGCATCGGGAAGAGGCCAGAAAGCCCAGAGACTTCGCCCCATGCTTTCTGATGTTTCTGGTCATGCCCTGTGCAATCATATCCAGGGCTTCATCCCAGGAGATCCTGACAAATCCATCGCCGACCTTCTTCATCGGGTACTTCAACCGTTCTTCGTGATTTAAAATCTCCAGAACTGCATTCCCCTTTGGGCAGAGGGCGCCCTCGGAGGTGGGGTGTTCGGTCATGTATTCTATGCCGGTGGCTTTGCCCTTATCCACGACCAGGTAGAGGCCGCAGCCTACGGCGCAGTAGGGGCAAAGGGATGGAATTAGCTTTGTGGACACCACAAATCCTCCTTAAGAATGAAGACTGCTTCTAGATGAGGGACTTTGCCAGCGGTGTTGAACATCTGAATGCTTTTAATCATCTCTTCCATAAGAAGTCCCTGCCACCAAACGTATTCCGGCTCAGGCTTAAGAAGGTTTGCATAGATGCTGACGAAGGACGGTATCTGTAAGTGAGACTGCTTAATGAAAAAGAGGTTCTTGGAAAGCGCAATTGATCATCTTTTCGGAAGTGGTAGTCGTGCCCAGAACTTCCAGAAGCCTCTCCACATTCTTGCGGAAGTCATCCAGGCGGCCCTCATTTTTAAGCTTCAAATCGGCGGCTTTCATGGCTTCACACATTCCCCAGGAAAGCTCTCGACACTCTCGCAATTCCAGGGCATCGGCAGCCTTTTGGTCAGGGTCGTCAGGACGACCTCGGGACTCAAGCCATTTGAGCCTCGCCTCCACTGGAGCACTGATCTCGATAAGGTGGAACTCCTCGACACTGGCGCGGAAGAAGTCGGCCTCATCCTTGGAGCGAAGGCCATCTATTACGACTATATCCTCACCCAGTGCCATAGCTTTCTCAAGGGTCCTCTTAGCAACAGCGTCCGGGCCTTCCGCGGCTCGCAAAGCAGTACCAACCCGGCCCAAATTCTGGTCGGTGGGCTCCAATCCCTGTCTTGCCGCCTCGTGGCGGATGATGTCGCCCATGACCAGCACGGCCAGACCGCGCTGCCTGGCAACCTGAGAGGCCTCGCTCTTTCCAGAGCCCGGCAGGCCCACAAAGCCGATGATCTTCAATTCAAGTCAACCTGTCCATCGCCAAAGCTCTTTTTTATTATCAAGTTTTCCAGGCAAGATTGGGCCTGGCTTTGATCTGGACTAAGACATGGTCTCCAATGGCTCCCGCCACCTCCTGCAAGACTGCCCGAGAGACCGGCTCAAATCCCAGATCGCCTTTCCGCGGCTGCCCTTGCTGAAGGACCATACGTTCCAGACGGTTCTTGGAAAACTCCTTCTTCAGCTCGGAGAGCATACCAGCGATCTCGATCAGCTCGGACGCAGCAGGCATCTCTGGAAAGACTGTAGTTCGAACCTCCAGAGGCACTCCGCACTCCATGCAGATCCTCAGGCTCTCCTTGACGCGTGCAGCCACACCAACAAACCCCGTAGCTCTCTCGTAACTGTGATCCTGCAAAGCAGCTTTGATATCAAGAAATACCTTGTCCACAAGACCATCTTCGAGCAGCGCCCTGAGCCGGTCAGGATAGCAGCCCGAGGTCTCAAGGCCAGTGCATAGTTGCAGGCTCCTGGCCAGACGAAATAATCTGTAGGCAGGTCCAGCCTGCATGAGCGGCTCGCCTCCAGAAAGAACGAGCGCATCCACGAAGGGCTTGCTGCTAGCGCGCTCTGTCGCCTCATCAAGATCGATCTGCTGGGAATTTTGCGACGATGCTCTGGCTACGATCCTCTCGCCTTTTACAAGAGACGCAATTTTTGTGGCTACTGAATGAAACTTCGCTGAGCTGTCGCCTGACTGGAGCTCAATATTGTGGCAATGCGGGCAGCGCAAAGGGCAGCCACGCAGGAACACCACAACGGCTGTGCGGCCGGGCCAGTCCACTGTGGATAGCGGCACAACTCCGCCCAAGTTGACCATGATCTCTTTCATCGGGACAGATCTACCTTCACAGTTTTTCCCGAGAGCCTTGTCAGCCTGCCATTCAGCTCTGACGTGTCCTGATCGGCCTTTTCTTGTATGGAGCGAAGGGACTGATGGCTCTCGTCCACAGATGCCTTCGTTCTTTGCAGGCTCTTCTTGGTCCTGCTCAATTGCTCCTTCAGCTGCAGAAGGTCTCGGCTGCACTCTGATAGTAGCTTGTCCTGCTCTTCTATGGCCTTCTCAAGGGCCGCTTGCCTGGACCTGGCCTTCTCCAGAGATCTGTTCGTGATCAGCAGATCGATGTGATCCAGGGTCTTCTCCTTCTTCCTGTCCTTCAACCCTAGGGATGCCAGATGGCTCCTCAGCTCCTGAAGCGAGCCTGCGATATCCTTGTCTGCAACCTTTGAGGGCGCTGTGAGAAGCATCTCGAAGACTTTTGCATGCTGCAAAATGAGCCTGTCGCTCGACCCCTGTTTCCTGATTCTGCCCAGGGCCTTGTTCAGGGGAGATATGAGATTTGCCATCTCAGCTTCAGCCTGCCTGAGATGCTCGCGTTTTTGCTCAATGTCTTTCTTCAATTCCTCAATGCGTTTGCCTTCAGGGCCCTCAGCCAGCCTCTTTTGCTCCTCCTCCATTCTCGCCATGGACGCCAGGAGCCCGGATAGGTTCTCCTCCTCTGCTTTTGCTCTCTCCTTCAGATCGGCAATGAGGGACAGGTCTTTATTTATGCTGTCTGCGAGCTCTCTGGCATACCAGATCTCCTCAAGCTCAGCACGCCACTGCCCGATCACGTCTTCCAGCTCAACCAGGAGACGGCTGATGCGGCTGAGTTCGACGTTTATGCTCTCAATCTCTTTAGGAAAGAGCGCAGCAGCATATCTCTGTGCCCGTCCAAAGGTCGTGATGGTCCTCTCCAGCCCTTTGACCATTGCCCAGTGGTGATCTGAGGCGGATTCGATGTCTCTTCCTCTGGGCGGGTCCATCCTCTCGACGAGCGCCTCCATTTGCTTGACCACCTCGCCCCGTGCTGCAAGCCCTGCCCGCAGAAGCTTTGGTGGAGTTGTGCTATTCGGCTCGGCCGATCCAAGGGCTCTCAAGTCCCCTGCTAAAGCCCGGGCAGCTTCTTCGATGGAAAGGTAGATATCTTGAAGTCGATCCTCGAAACCGGACGGCTCTGAGTGCACTTTTAGCCAGGAATAAATCTCGGAGAGCGCCAGGGTTTCGGCATTGCCAGAGTCTTTCTTTCCGTGAAAAATGCCTTTAAGCCACTTCAAGGCGGTATCTCCTCAAATTTAAGCTGGAATATGACCTTTTCAGCGATCTTGGGGCCCAGTAGGAGTGCGATCTTCTCTGGATCTGCGGCCTTTAGCTTATCCACGCTGGTGATTCCGGACGAATACAGCTTGCGAGCTCTGACTCGGCCAATGCCCTTAAGGCCTAGAAGGGCTAGCAGGTCCTGACCTGCTCCGTAGCGAATGCGTTGCGAGAGCTGCTCTGCCAGGAATGTAACTCCAAGTTCGAGATGCTTAGAAAGCTCGGCCAACGAGTGCATGAGCCATTCGGCCGTCTCCGCAGAGCGGCGGATATCGCCGGGGCCAATACGATATTTGTCGCTGATCTGCTCCTCGTGAACCTCGCCTATCCAGTCCATGAGCATGGCAGCCGTCTTGACTTCTCGTAGCAGATAGTCATAGTTGTCCTCTAAATTCAGCTCGTCCTGATGCTGTTCTATGAACTCCTCCACCCAGCAGTCAGCAGCCTGGATATAGAGGAGAGACATGTCCGGAGTCATTGTGATGAGATGCATGAGTGTGAGGTCTGATGGCTTCTTTCTCTCTGCCAGGCTCATTCCATCGGCTTTGGCTATTTCATCCCTGCCCCGCAAGTTTTTGATCATGATGACTGCGCTCAAGGGATCTATGTAGAGCTTGGAGACGAGGGATCCCAGCTTCGTCGGCTCCAGCTCGCCCGCAGGGCGGTCATTGATCATGCCGTTTTGCATCAGGAAGTCTAGAACTCTTTGCAGCGTAAAGTCCAGGTGCCAGGGTTCCTGCTGCTGAGCATAAAAGGTGGTTCCCATGAACTCCTTTAGCTCTGCCTCATTTTTTACGAATTTGGCGGCGATGGTTGAGAGAAGATGGGCACGCAGCGCGCTCTCGCTGGCAAGCTTTGACCAGATCTCCTCTGGCATGCCTTTGAGATAGTGATCCCTGAGCTCCTGCATCTCAGAATCGTTTTTGGCGATGAGAAACGACTCGCCGTAAGGATCGAGCCCAGGACGGCCGGCGCGTCCGGACATTTGGCGATACTCGATGACTGGAATTGGAACCATACCTGAGCCATATTCATAACGTTTGTAGCTCTTGATAAGAACCCGACGGGCTGGTAGATTGAGGCCCGCGGCCAATGTGGGCGTACAGGCGATGACTTTGATCAGGTTCTCTCTAAATCCCTGTTCTACGAGCCTCCGCTGCTCTGGCAGGAGGCCAGCATGGTGGAAGGCCACCTTGCGGGCTACACAATTAGCAAGGAGGCGACATGTCTCGCTCTCACCTGTGGCTAAAATCATCTGGGCGAGAGATTTTGCTTCAGGATCTGGTGAGATCAGATTGCATAGCTTGGACGCTGCTGATTCTGCATTACGCCTGCTGTTTTCGAATATCAAAATTTGGGCTTGCTTTGAAAGCGTATCGCTGACCAGCGCCAGTACATCGTCTCTTTTCCCTTCAAGGTCATCCTCTCCGTCTGCAAAGATCATCTTGCCATTGCAGATGATGCCCTCTCGCAAGCTGACAGGCCGCCATTCGCTGCTTACCATCTCCGCATCCAGCCACTCTGCCAGCTCCGGGCCGTTGGCCACTGTGGCTGAGAGGCCAATGACCTGCATCTTTGGGTTGTAGCGGCGCAATTTGGTGATTGTCATCTCCAGAGTCGGGCCGCGGCCAGCGTCGCTTAGCAGGTGGATCTCGTCCACGACCAGAACGCCCAGGTCCTTAACCCAGGCAGCCCCATTTCTCATCAGCGAGTCGGCTTTCTCTGAGGTGGCGACTATTATCTGATTTTTCCCCAGGCGTTCATCTCTCTTGTCGAGGTCGCCGGTGCTGATGCCTACGGTGATGCCAAGTTCCCTGAACTTGCGAAATGAATCGTATTTCTCTGCAGCAAGGGCGCGTAAGGGAACGATATAAAGAGATCTCTTTCCTTCCAGGGCAGCCTTCAGCATGGCAAGCTCTGCCAGGAGCGTCTTTCCGCTGGCTGTTGCCATTGCCATTAGCATGCTCTTGCCTTCCAGCAACCCTCTTTCTACAGCTTCAGCCTGTGGAGGGTAAAGCTCCTTGAAACCTCGTTTCTCGTAAAGCCTGATGGCCTCCGAAGGGAGCCAGCGGGCCAGATCTGTTATCTCCAACATCAATCTCCTCTAATCTTAAATACTACGGGAAAGTAGTACCTGCAGGACGATGTACAGCACAGGAAATCAAAATTACATGACCGTCATCATATAAATGCATCTTCCATGGAGCGAAACAGAATGTATGCCGATCGCATAAAGCATCTTCCGCCGTACCTCTTTGCCGCCATAGATAAAGCGAAGCAGGAAGCAAGGGCAAAAGGCGTGGATGTAATTGATCTGAGCGTTGGCGATCCAGACCTGCCAACGCCTGCGCGCATCATCAGGGCCTTGAGCCGTGCGGCAAAAGACCCTTCCAACCACCAGTATCCCTCCTACGAGGGAAAGCTAACTTTCAGGACCGCAGTGGCTGATTGGTATTTGCAGACATTCAACGTTGCCCTCGATCCACAAAAGGAGGTGCTCGCACTTATCGGCTCCAAGGAGGGCATTGCTCATGCACCCTTCGCGTTCATAAATCCAGGAGATCTGGCACTTGTGCCTGACCCTGCCTATCCGGTCTACAGGACGGCAACAGCCTTTGCTGGCGGCGAGCCAGTGATCATGCCCCTTCTGCGTGAGAATAGGTTTCTACCAGATTTGGATGCCATCGACCCAGCCGTGGCCCGCAAGGCTAAGATCATGTTCCTGAACTATCCCAACAACCCGATTGGGGCATCTGCGGACAGGGAGTTCTTCAAAAGGCTCGTTGACTTTGCGCGGGATTACAACATCATTGTGATGCACGACAACCCTTATTCCGAGATCTACTACGACGGCCACAGATCGCTCAGCATCCTGGAGCTGGAAGGGGCGAAGGATGTGGCCGTTGAGTTTCATTCGCTCTCCAAAACGTACAACATGACCGGATGGAGGATTGGAGCCGTCGTAGGCAACTCCGACGTTGTTGCTGGGATTGGCAAGATCAAGAGCAACATCGACTCGGGCACTTTTGGCGCAGTGCAGGATGCCGGGATTGCAGCTTTGCGCAGCCCTAAGAGCGTGGTTGACAAGATTCGAAAGGTGTACCGGCACAGGATCGAGCTTCTCTATCATGCTTTACTCGACCTGGGACTTGAGCTGGAGAAGCCAAGAGCCACGCTCTATCTTTGGGCCTGGGTGGGCGGCAGTTCAATCGATTATGCTGCGAAGCTGCTTGACAGGACCGGCATAGTGGCCACTCCAGGCGTGGGCTTTGGCCAGTTTGGTGAGGGATATGTAAGGTTCTCCATCACACAGCCTACGAACAGGATAGAGCAGGCAGTGGAGCGACTGGAGAGGATGAAGTAGAGACTACAAGAGCGCGGTTTTGGCTTTTTGTAGTTTGCTCAATTTGGGAGGAGAAGAATTTGCTTGAAAGTTACTCTGCCAAGGAGATCGAGGCTAAATGGCAGAAGATCTGGGAGGAGAAAGCGGTCTTCCAGCCTGAGCCCGATTCCAGAAGAAAGTTCTTTTTAACAATACCTTATCCTTATCTCAACGGAAATCTGCATGCTGGACACACACGAACTTTCACCATAGGCGATGCTGTGGCCCGCTTCAGACGCATGAGGGGCTATAACGTCCTCTTTCCCATGGCATTTCATGCCACAGGAACGCCGATCGTGGGCCTATCCGAGCTCATAGCCAACAAAGATCCTTTGATCTGGAACGTTTACACCAAGTTGCACGGCATTCCTGAGGAGGAGCTCTCGGGCCTCAACACTCCTGAGAAGATCGTCCTTTACTTCAGACGTTCGGCGAAGCTGGCAATGCAGTCAATCGGCTACTCAATCGACTGGAGGCGCGAGTTCACCACCACCGATCCGGCGTATAGCAAATTCATCGAGTGGCAGTACGGAATCTTGCGGCGACTGAATTACGTTGTGAAGGGGAGCCATCCTGTGCGCTGGTGCCCGCACGACAAGAACCCTGTCGAGGACCATGACATTCTAAAGGGAGAGGATGCCACTATCATGGACTTTGCGCTCATCAAGTTCAAGATGGGCGACAAGATCCTGCCCTGTGCAACATTGCGCCCCGAGACGCTCTTCGGGGTGACAAACCTGTGGCTGAATCCCACAGTCAACTACGTCGTGGCAAGGGTGAATGATGAGACATGGATCGTCTCGCGCGAGGCTTATGAGAAACTGACATTCACTGACCGAAGTGTATCCTTTGGCTTTGAGATCCCCGGAAAGGAGCTGATCGGGAAGACTGTCACCAATCCGCTCACAGGCACAGAGGTCCTCATCCTTCCTGCAGGCTTCGTGGACCCGGACAATGGTTCTGGCATAGTCATGTCAGTTCCGGCACACGCTCCCTATGATTACCTGGCGCTCAGGGATCTTTACGATAAAGACTTGAGCGAGTATGGTATCACTGCTGACCTGCGAGCCATCAAGTTCATATCCCTGATCGAGTCCCCCGGCTACGGCGAGCTTCCGGCAGTCGAGGCCGTAGACGAGCTTAGGGTCAAAGATCAAAATGATCCAAAGGCCGAGGAAGCAACCAAGATGGTCTACCGGCGGGAGTTTCATGGCGGCGTCCTGAAGGCCAACACAGGCAGCTACGCAGGCATCGCTGTCAGCAAGATCAAGGACGTGCTGCTCGCCGATCTGATCGAGCAGGGCATTGCAGAGATCTTCTATGAATTTTCCAAGACCCCTGTCATCTGCAGATGTGGCACTAGATGTGTCATCATGATGGTGCGGGACCAGTGGTTCCTGGAGTACTCGGACCCCGAGTGGAAGGCCCGGGTGCTGAAGTGCCTATCCAAGATGGAGATCATCCCAGAGGAGTTTCGTGTGGAGTTCGAGAACAAGGTGGACTGGCTGAAGGACAAGGCCTGTGCCCGTCGAAAGGGCCTAGGCACGCACCTGCCCTGGGACAAGGAGTGGCTGATCGAGTCACTGGGCGACAGCACGATCTACATGGCCTACTACATCCTGGCCAAGTATGTTAACGCTGGAATGAATATCGACAATCTGCCGCCTGAGTTCTTCGAGTACATCTTCATGAACAATGGACGGGCTGAGGATGTGGCGAGCATCACTGGAATTTCGCTGGAGACCGTGCAGCAGATTCGCAGGGACTTTGCCTACTGGTATCCTGTGGACCTGCGAACTTCGGGAAAGGACCTTGTAGCCAACCACTTGCTCTTCTTCCTCTATCATCACGTGGCCATCTTTCCCGAATCTCTCTGGCCGAAGGCCATTGCCGTCAACGGCTTCGTCTCCCTGGAGGGCCAGAAGATGTCCAAATCCAAGGGGCCATTGCTGACGCTTCGGCAGGCTGTGGCAGAGAACGGCGCTGATGTGACACGGCTGTACATCCTGGGAAATGCCGAGTACACCCAGGATGTGGACTGGCGAAATGACGGCGTGGTCTCGACCCGCGGGCAGCTTGAGAGGTTCTACAATCTAGCTCGTGAGATTTTGGCCGACAGTAGCATCGATGAGTTCGCACCGCTCTCTCTCATCGACCGCTGGATGCTCTCGCGACTACAAAAGCGCATCGCTGAGGCCACGGAGGCGATGGAGAACATCCAGACCCGCAGGGCTCTGCAGAGCGCGTTTTACCTTCTGTACAACGATCTGCGCTGGTACCAGCGCCGGGGCGGAAGAAATCAGCTCCGAAAAGTTCTGTCTGCCTGGGTGCGCCTGATGGCTCCGTTCACCCCGCACGTCTGCGAGGAGCTGTGGGCCGAGATGGGCGAGGGCTATGTCTCTCTGGCAGAGTGGCCCGAGGCTGATGCGACGCTCATCGATGAGGAGGCTGAGAGGGCTGAGAAGCTGCTGGAGGACACTCTCAAAGACGTGGAGGAGATCGTGAAGGTCACTAAGGCCCAGCCCAAGAAGATCACGCTCTACACCACGCCTGACTGGAAACGTGCAGTGCTGGAGATGGCGCTGGCTTCAGCCAAGGGCGGGAAGCTGGACATGGGCGCTCTCATGAAGAAGGTCATGGCCTTGCCAGCAGTTGCAGCCTACAAGAAGGATGCGCCAAAGTATGCACAGAAGCTGGCCAAGGCTGCGCACTCGCTGTCTGCAGAGGCGCTGGGGTTGGACGAGTTCCAGACGCTCTCCAGGGAGAAGGAGTATCTAGCAAAGGCGCTAGGGGTGCCGGTCGAGGTGTATTCGGCCGACCAGCCGGGCGCAGATCCTAAGGGCAAGAGCCGCCAGGCTGAGCCGGGCAGGCCAGCGATATGGATTGAGTGAATATAAATTTGCCAGCAAGTGCCTTTAGCTGAAGTTCGTTGTCCCGGATCTCAATCCTGGATTTACGAACTTCAACCACAAACTTAGATGATCCTCAGGACAGGGATCAGCAGTATGAAGCATTCAGAAGAAAAAGCCGCCTGAAGCGTATTATGTGATAGGTCATCGGTTGTCCGCATTATGAACGAATTTATGAATGATTCTCACGAATCAGATCTGGAGCGGGTGCGAAATAATTTCAGGACTCCGCTGCAGAAGTGCAGCGGATAGTCGAGCAGCCGTGAAGCGGGAACAAAAGGAGACCTGCATTCATCGGTGAGCTGAGAGAGCTGCGAGGAGGATACTGACAGTGATAGCATTATCCACATTGACCATCGACGCACAAAGTCGCAAAAGACATCTCACAGTCATTCGAACAGGTTCACTTCTACATTTTCTCCTTCCTCAAACCCTTCCAGCTCCTCGGGGACGATCACATATCCATCAGCTCTAGCAACTGAGCTGAGGATGCCCGCGCCCGAAATCATGATGGGTTCAGCCTTTCCATCCTTGAGGGCCACCCTTACCATGCTCAGATAGCCCGGTCGCGAGGGAATCTTGCGTGCAATCTTGGCCTGGATTTTAGGAAGAAAATCACTAAGATGTGCCATCTTCTTCAGAGCCGGTCTTACATACAGATAGAGATCCGCGAGTGCGGCCACTGGATAGCCTGGCAGGCAGACCACTAGAGTGCTGCCGACCTGGGCGAAAGCTGTGGGCTTTCCGGGCTGAAGGCGTATGCCATGAACGAATAGCTCGCCCATCTCATTTAGAACGCGAGGCGCGAAGTCTTTCTCGCCCACAGAAGTTCCGCCAATCAAAATGATCATATCTGCATCCTGGTTCGATGCTATTGCCTCGCGAATCTTCTCTGGATCGTCTGGGACAATATCGCTTCTTTTGGCTGATGCCCCCCATTTTTTCACATAAAGCTCAGTCATGAGGCCGTTGATCTCATATGCCTCACCGGTCTTCAGGGGCCCGCCACCGATAGGCACAAGCTCGCCTCCTGTCGGGATTATTGCGACTTTAGGCAGCTCATAAACCTGTACGCTGCAAACCCCCAAAGCATAGAGCAGTGCGATATCCGGCGGCCTGAGAGCATGGCCTTCTCGAAAAACCACATCTCCTTGGCGGATGTCTTCACCGATGCGCGAGACATTTCTGTAGGCATGAACCTCTGCCGTGATCTCCAGGGCGTTTTTGCGCAGCCTAGAATCCTCCAGCATCACCACCGCATCGTAGTCCGAAGGCACCTCCATGCCAGTTCTGATGGGCAGGAAATTTTCCAGAATAACTGGCGATGAAGGCCTTGCACCTTTTGTGTCTGTCGATCTGACTGCATAGCCGTCCATAGCTGCCCGGTCAAAGCCCGGAAGGTCTACTTGGGAGATAATATCTTGTGAGACAACTCGCCAGGATGCTTCTTTGCATGCCAGTGGCATAGTGCGCTCGACTGGATGGCAATGTTCAAGCAGCGCTTCTTTTGCCTTGGATGCACCCGAGAAACGTTTGAACATGCTGATGAGATCGAAGCTGCTGGGGGATATATCCTTTTGTACATATTCTATATACCATGTGAAAGCTTGATATAATGAAACGAGGGAGGGGAAGAGCAGATATCGAGAAAAAAGAAGAATTGGGTGGACGATTCAATGGAGGCAGTTGTCTGGTTGGAGGAAGTTGGAAAGAGTGATCTTTCCACAGTAGGCGGCAAAGGCGCCAGCCTCGGTGAGATGATAAAAATAGGTGTCCCAGTACCAGGTGGATTTGCAGTAACAGCTCAGGCTTTCAGGGATTTTATCAATAGAGCGGGCATCGCCCAGGAGCTCTTCGAGGCCCTCAAGGTGGATGTTAATCAGGAATCTGAGCTTCACAAAGCAGAGAAGGCTGCAAAGAAGCTCATCATGGATGCCGAGGTGCCAGCGGACATTGAGCAGGCGATAAAGTCCCGCTATGAAGAGCTTTGCAAGCGCGAAGGAAAGCAGGTCTTCGTGGCGGTAAGATCCAGTGCTACCGCTGAGGATTTGCCTGATGCAAGCTTTGCAGGCCAGCAGGAGACTTACCTTAACGTGCGCGGCACAGAGGATGTCTTCAATGCCGTACGCAAATGCTGGGCCTCTCTTTATGGTGCCAGAGCCATCTTCTACCGAGTCGAGCAGGGATTCGAACATGACAAGGTCAACTTATCTGCCATTGTGCAAAAGATGGTGGACTCCGAGAAATCTGGAGTGATGTTCAGCTCTCAGCCGAGCACAGGGGAGCCGCTTGTGGTTATCGAAGGTGCCTGGGGTCTGGGCGAGGCAGTGGTAAGCGGCAGTGTTTCTCCCGATAACTATGTAGTGGACAGAAAGACCAAGAGCATCGTGAGCAAGTACATCGCAACAAAAGAGATCATGATCATCAAGGACCCAAAGACCTTGAAGACCGTCACCGTCAAAGTCCCTGCAAAGAAGAAGGAGGCAGCAGTGCTCAAAGACAGCGAGGCTTTGGAGCTGGCCAAGTACGCCGAGATACTGGAAAATCATTATGGCATCCCGCAGGATATCGAGTGGGGCGTGGAGAAGAACAAGATCTACATCCTCCAGTCCAGGCCGATCACTACCATCAACAACGCTAAGAAGTCTGCCGCTCAAGTTGCAGGCAGCGGCAAGGTGCTGCTCAGCGGCCTTGGGGCAGCTCCTGGCGTGGCCACAGGTATTGTGAGGATTATCAGCAGCGGTAGAGACTTGGACAAGGTTTCGCAAGGCGACATCATGGTCACCAAGATGACCATGCCGGATATGGTTCCAGGCATGAAGCGCGCGGGGGCAATTGTGACCGACGAAGGCGGCATGGCCTGCCATGCTGCGATTGTTAGCCGCGAACTTGGATGCCCGGCCGTCGTAGGAACCAAGAAGGCTACATCCGTTTTGAAGGATGGCATGGAGATAACAGTCGATGGCGGCAAAGGCTTAGTTTATGAGGGCCGCGTTGCATTGGCCGATGCATCAAAGCCGGCTGCAACCGCTGCTGCGGCTACTAGCGTTGTTGTATCCAAGCCGATCACTGCTACTGAAATCAAGGTCAATATCAGCGAGCCAGATAGAGCTGGGGCTGCGGCAGCCACATTGGCGGACGGCGTAGGACTCTTGCGAATAGAGCACATGATACTGGGCCTGGGAAAGACCCCCAACTGGTATATCAAGAACGGCAAGTCCGAAGAGTATATCGACGAGCTGGTTAAGGGTATCAGGACTGTGGCCGATGCGTTCTATCCCAAGCCTGTGTGGGTACGAACTCTCGACGCGCCCACGGACGAGTTCAGGGCCATGGAAGGCGGTGAAGGCGAGCCACACGAGCACAACCCCATGCTCGGCTGGCGCGGCATCAGGCGCGACCTGATGGAGACTGAACACTTCCGCCTCGAGGTGAGGGCCTTCAAGAAGCTGCATGAGATGGGTCTTTCCAATGTTGGCATCATGCTTCCAATGGTGCAGCACGTTCGCGAGTTTCAGAAGGCCAAGGCGATCATGGTCGAAGAGGGGTTGGACCTGGAGAGGATCGATGTGGGAATTATGGTCGAAACGCCCGGAGCAGCCCTCACGATCGAAGACTTCATAGAGGATGGGATCGACTTCGTGTCCTTTGGAACCAACGACCTGACTCAGTATACCTTGGCCGTCGATCGCAACAACGAGAACGTGGCAGGGCTGTACACCGAGCTTCATCCTGCTATCCTGAAGCTCATCGAGTTCGTGGTGGAGCGCTGCAACGAGGCAGGAGTTAAGACCTCGATCTGCGGCCAGGCAGGGTCATATCCAGAGATGGCAAAGAGGCTCGTTGAGATCGGCATCACAAGCATCTCGGCAAATATCGATGCTGTGGCAACTGTCCGGGAAACAGTGGCAAGGTCCGAGAAGATCCTCATGCTGAGGGCCCTGAGAAATAGAGGATAAGAAAAAAACATCAAGTGAGCAAGAAATGAGAGACGAAGCTCTTCCGGAGGATGAGGTAATTCGCATACTAATGGAGATGAAAGAGCGCGACTTTCGCTATGACCGATTCTTCTCCACAATGTGCACCAGGCCTCATCCCATTGCCGTAAGGGCACACGACATGTTTTTAGAGACAAACCTCGGCGATCCAGGCCTTTTTCCAGGAGTTGCCGATCTAGAGCAGCGCGTTGTTCGCATGCTCGGCGAGCTGCTGGGTTGCAGTAATGCAGCAGGCTACATCTCCACTGGTGGCACTGAGTCCAACATCCAGGCCATTCGGGCAGCCAGAAACGAGGCTGGCAAAAAAGATGGCAACATAGTCGTGCCAGCCTCAGCTCATTTCTCCTTCGACAAGATTGGAGACTTGCTCTGCCTGGAGGTGCGCAAGGCTGAACTGGATGAGTGCCTCAGGGTGGATCTGGCGTCGGTGAGATCCTTGGTAGATGAGCGGACTGTAGCTCTGGTAGGAATCGCCGGCACTACTGAGTTTGGACAGGTCGATCCCATAGAGGGCCTTGCAACAATTGCTCAAGAGCGCAAAATTCATCTGCATGTAGATGCTGCCTTTGGAGGCTTCGTCTTGCCATTTCTGGAGGGCGAGTGGCGCTGGGATTTCCGGGTGCCTGGAGTCTCATCAATCACCATAGATCCCCACAAGATGGGCATGAGCACCATTCCCGCTGGCGGCCTTCTATTCCGCGAGCAGGAGTGCTTGAGCCACCTTGAGACCGAGACGCATTATCTTACCAAGGCCAGGCAAGCTTCTTTGACGGGAACCAGGAGCGGTGCAGCGGCAGCTGCTACTTATGCAGTGATGATGCACCTTGGTCGCAAAGGGTTCAAAGAGACCGTCTGCTACTGTATGAATCTGACGCATCATCTTGTGTCGGGTGCGAGGCAAATCGGAGTTGAGCCCCTGATCGAGCCTACAATGAACGTAGTGGCTCTGCAAGTTCCATCTCCTGCCAAGGTGCGAGAAGAGCTAATGAAACGCGACTGGCATGTTTCCCTGACCCGTGAGCCAAA
>JAAZNX010000079.1 GCA_012798025.1 Methanothrix sp.
GCAGGCGAGTTCAAATTCAGTGCATCTGCCACTACTACCGTAAGGGAGATAGAGGGGTCCATTCTGGAGTACAACGAGCACGGATCTGGACTGTATAGCTGCAGGAACACTCTGGCTTATTCTCCCTCCAGCATCTCTGTTTATCGGGATTTCAACGGCTCACTTGGTGCTGTCAGTCTCCTGCAAGATTCAATCTCGATACAATGTGCCTGGTTTGCCAGCCTGAGAGGAGAGAACGAAGTTCGTGACATCCACTGGTATGACAGATACTACCAGGGAAGCTTCCTAAATCTCAGCTCTCGCCTTCAGCTGGCCAAATCCCAATCATTCCTTGAGACGTATGCTCACTTCGCTGGCAGTGCAGATCGGACATCCAAGTGGAGCAATGTCGTAACAGACCAGCGCTTTTCTGGGGAGTTTACCCTCACGAAAGAGGCCCGAGCAAAGTGGTCAAATAAGAGCTTAAGATCGCAGGATGATGAGCTAGACTGCTGCCCACTGATCCAAGGATGGCAGGAGCCAAAATCAGAGGCATGAACAAGAAGGCATTTCTTTGGTGCCGGGAGGGCCGGAGGGAGCCCTCCCAAGAGGAGGTCTTAAGCGGTGAGGCCACTCTCCTATCCCGCTAACATACACGTGGCAGTGATTACTTAAATTCTTATTTTTCATCTGCATGTCATATTGAACTTATCTAGATGCATAACCGCAAGCCTAAAATCCTGGAACCCGGCCTTTCCACTATGGTCATGAATGCGGAACGTTTTATTCAAGATGCAATAGCTGAGATCAGGCGCGAAGTAAAAGGGCGCGCCATCATTGGCCTGTCAGGCGGCGTAGACAGCTCCGTTTGCGCCATGCTGGCCTATCGTGCTCTGGGAGAGCGGCTGGTTCCTGTTTACGTGGACTCTGGGCTTATGAGGCAGTTCGAGTCCGATCGGATAGAGCATCTCTTCAAGGACATAGGCCTTGTGCGCGTCAATGCCCATGATAGGTTTCTGGAGGCCCTAAAAGGCGTCACAGACCCTGAAGAGAAGAGAAAGATCGTTGGCGAGACATTCATCCGGGTATTCGAAGAGGAGGCTCGCAAGATTGGTGGAGACTGCCTCATTCAGGGCACGATATACCCAGACAGAATAGAGTCCGAAGGAGGCATCAAGTCTCATCACAACGTCGGAGGGCTGCCGAGCCGCATGGAGTTCAAGTGCCTGGTTGAGCCACTGAGAGATCTGTACAAGGATGAGGTGCGCGAAGTGGCAAGGGCCCTTGACCTGCCCCAGGAGATAAGCGAGAGGATGCCATACCCAGGTCCTGGCCTTTCAGTGCGAATCGCAGGCGAGGTCACAAAAGAGAAGTTAGATGTTGTCCGCAAGGCCAATGCCATCGTGGAGGAGGAGGTAATGAAATTCTGCCCGTGGCAGGCTTTTGCAGCAATCCTTGGAAAGGCTACGGGCGTCAAGGGCGACAATCGTGTCTACGGTTGGGTTGTGGCCGTTCGTTCAGTCTCTTCTCGAGATGCCATGACAGCAGACGTGATGGAGCTGCCCTGGGATGTGTTGAGGCGAATCTCCAGCCGTATCACCGGCGAGATTCCAACAGTTGCTAGGGTGGTTTACGACCTGACACCAAAGCCCCCGGGAACGATTGAGTTTGAGTGACATCCTTTTATGCTCCTAAAGGATGCGGGTCTTCTCTACCGCTTTTCAAGCCGCAGCTTTGTTGGCAGTAGCATTTCCTTTTCCAGCGAGCTTGTCGCTCTCATAAAGCTCGTAGCTACCTTCTAAAGTGCCGTTGACGAGCGTCAGATCCAGCCTGTAATCCTTCTTTTCCCGGCTCAGCTTGACGTCCAGGCTTACTGCGTCTTTTGATATGATGCCCGTTGCCGTGGCAGGGATCACCGATCCTCTCTCTTCTAGAGTCCCGTAGCCTTGAAGTCGATCGCTCGACTGAATCAGTATCAGATCGAGGGCGCCTTCCAGGTCAGACTGAAGCTTAAACCTCCATTTTCCAGCTATATCGATGGCGTAAGCCTTCTCTTCGACCGACGTGGTATTGCCCTCAACTTTATTCATCTTGCCAGCGACGTTTGCAGTTGCACTCTGACCTGTAGAGTCCTCCACAGCGTCGTCAAAGATCGGATCCTCCAGGTAATCGGTGTTTTCGCGAACTACCCACTTGCCACATCCAGCAGATGCCTGAAACGTGAGCAAAACCGCGATCATTACGATCAATAATGCTATCTTGGTCTTCAATTGCTGCCCCCCATTTCCAGGCTACGATGCAAATCTGCTCGCTGTAGCATTCCCTTTACCTATCAGGTCCTCGCCTGAGTAGGCCTGATAGTTTCCACAGATCGTTCTATCCAACTTTACCAAATTGAGCTGGAAGCGTTTGTCTATCTTGTTCACATATTCGCCTACCACAGTCTTTACATCCAGGTTCATGGAATTTTCAGATGCAGTTCCCGTGGCGATAAGTGGAAGCTTGGTATTCTGCTCGTTGAGGTTTCCCCAGCCTGAAACTCTTTCGCCCGTCTGAATGAGAATAAGGTCCATAGAGCTGCTCGCATCATCAAACCTCACTGTCCATTTTCCGTCAACCTGCATGACCTCACGCTCCGAAGGCTCATTGTATGTCTCAGCCTGCTGAACCTCTTGGGGGCTCTCAGTACTGCTCTGTGCAGTTACCTTTGGCGAAGGATCTGGCATTTTCATGTTCGGTCCCGAGATATCATCATTGGTGGTCTGGGCACTGCCCCTCTCATCGGGTGCGAGCTTTGTCTTGCTTCCTATTGAAGCGGCAGTCTTCGACGTAGGATGGGACTCTATCTCAGCCTTCACGGCACCTGCGTCAAATGCTGTCGTTTTATTGGACGGGGTTGCAGAGGCTATTACATAGCTTTCTGTTTTACTCGCAATGATATCTTTGGAGCTGGCGTACTTAATCCGGACTTCAACCTGGTTTTCCCCCGTATCTGCGTCTGTGGTATTCCATCTCCAGGAGCTTTTCCCTGTCCATCCGGTCTCATCTGCAAGCAGGCCCCCAGTAGAAGGTCCCTTCAGCAAGAAATCGTAGAGCAACTGTTCCTCTCCAGGATTGGTCACCTTTGCAGTCCATACTATCGACGTGCCTGGAGCTTGCGGGCTGGTCTTATCTGGGGTTAGGCTTTGGATCTCGGCAGTCTGGCTGGCCCTGGTGGCAGCCGTGCCAAGGGTCGCAGCAGGCTTTTTTGTTGATGTTGCCCCAGATGTGCTCATATCTGAAGATGATCCTAAATTCTGGTTTTTGCTTACATAAAAATCGGTATCGCCTGATGTATCCCCCATCCAATTGGTGCCACATCCAGACCCTGCAAATGCCACATTTGACAGAGCATAGAGCATAGCTGTGAAGCAAGAAAACAACGCAATGGAGAGCAACAACATCTTGTACTTCATCTAACCGAAACCTCCACCATGCTCATGGGCTTCGGCTCTTAACGGGTTTAAAGCTTGCCCTCGGAACGTCATTCGACGATATTGACAACTATGGTCAGGAAGAAAAGTAGTTGGATCAGTGGTGCGCACCATGCTTTTCGTGGTGCGCGCCGTGTGGCGCTGCGTTTGATCCTGCCTTTATGGCCAGGAAATCCTTGTCAAGATAAGCCTGATGGGCCAGGTCCAGGCATTCCTTGCAGATGTTGTAATTCTCAAATATGGGGCCATGAATGGTAGCTACATTGAGCTTGACTGGAACCGTCTCTTTGTCAACAAGACACAGCGCGCACTTCATCTAGTACACCTCACATCCCTTCGTTCTGATTTAAACGGTTATAAGCATTTCCTTCCCACCTGGGGTATCGATCGTTCTCCAATCCGAGAAGATCCAGCACGCGGCCAACAAGCACATCCACGAGATCGTCCACCTTCTTGGGCCTAGAATAAAAGGCAGGAGAGGCTGGCAGAACCACGGCCCCAGCTTCTGCTACGGCAACCATATTGCGCAGTTGCACCAAGCTCAAGGGAGTCTCCCTTGGAACCAGGATGATCCGTCTCTTTTCCTTGAGACAGACATCTGCAGCCCTGGTGATGAGCGTGTCCGATGAGCCGCAGGCGATGGCAGAGAGCGTTCCCATGCTGCAGGGGATTACGACCATGGCGTCGAAGAGATGCGATCCGCTGGCTATGGGCGCAGCAAAATCGTCTGGTGCGTAAACGCGGCTTGCCAGCCTATCTATCTCAGCTGGCGTAAAATCGGTCTCTATCTTCACAATCTTCCTGGCTGATTCTGTCACTACCAAATGCGTTATGCAGCTCTTCTCTTGCAGGACCTGCAAGAGCCGAACACCGTACTGCACGCCCGACGCCCCGCTGATGCCCACCACTATCTCCAAAGAAAACGACCTCCTTCTTCATTCAACTTCGCATCGTTGGGATGGTCTATTTCCGAACTTCTCAACAAATCCATTAATCCTTGATCTAATCCTTGATCTCCAATCCAGGTTCCTGAATTGCGATATCACACGCCTACCCAGGATGAGAACCGCGATCCAGAAAGACGCTTCCCCAAGAATTACAAGAGTTGATGATAATATGACCTTGACTTCAGCAGGAAAAGAGGTTAAAAAAACCAGCAAAAGACCTCCATAAAATGCAAAGGACAGGATTATCATGAGATACCCTAGATCTTTCTTGAGGCTTTCTAGCCTTGGTCTATCCATTGTATGCCAAACCATGTTATCGAATGAAGAGTAGATAACTAATATTTAGAACCATCTCCATCAGTCTCACAGACTTTAAAACGACTCTTCTCTAGCCTCTCCATCGTTGCCGCGACCATCATCGGGAATGTGATGGTCGCATCGCCGTAGACTGTGACATGCCTTGCGTCCGCTGAGATCTTTCCCCAAGAGACCGCTTCTGAGAGAGTTGCTCCAGACAGGCCTCCGTTCTCGGGCGTATCTGTTGTAAGCTGGATCGCCAGATCGAAGCTCTTCGGAGTAACAAGCATGGACTGCAAGGCGAAGTTCTTGGGCACACCACCGCCTACTATCACTATCCCGGATCTTTTCGCCTCATAGCAAATGTCAACGATCTCCTTGACATCTGCAAAGGCATCGACTGATAGCTTTTTTGTTTGAGTATGAAGCCAGGCTTGCAGCCCGATCATGGAGTCCGGCAAGGCGGGACAGAAGACTGGCACATCGAGGTCGCAGGCCGAGCGAAGGATCGATCGTTTGTCCTCGATCTGAGCGCCCAGCAGCCTCATCATCTCCCTACCTGATATGGTCTCAGCTCTGTCTGGCAGGATTCTTTGCATCAGCTCCTCAAAGCCTATGAAGTCCTCATCACGCAAGAATACATCGTAAATCCTGCTTATCCCCTGGCTGCGCAGTGCGGCATCGTCCGACTCGGGCTTGCCCAAGCAGTGGCATCCGAATGACTCGATGATGTCGTGCACTAAATTGGCGCCGGTGATGACTAAGACGTCCACATGCTCCTTCCTGATTAGGTCCGAGACTATATTCCTCATGCCCGCGGGCACCATCGCGCCAGAGAGAGTAAGAAACTTGGTGAAATCGCCTGAGAGCATGGTTTCGTAAATTGCCACAGCCTCCGCCAGCCTTCGGGCGCCAAAACCACAGTGACTCATCGCCCCGAGGAGGGCACCCACACTCATGCCCGGCTCTATTTCCATTTGATGCACTGTTTCCATTCTGTTCACCTTAATAATGATAATATTCCATCGATGTTTCCGGAAAATTACAATTGAACTTGGGCAACGCGAAATTTTTTCTCATAAACCTTTTATACCAGGCCTTATGTTTAGCTTTTACGGAGGATAAACAATGGCCGGCGAACCGATGGCAGTGGATTATTATATACCACTTATTATATTTCTGATAGTGGGAGCTATCGTGCCCA
>JAAZNX010000203.1 GCA_012798025.1 Methanothrix sp.
ACCCTCCTGCTGGCATGAGATGAATTTATCAGATCCCTTATAAATTCATTCCTGTGAAATGCTTTCTAAAAAAACGTCCTTAGCACAAAAAACAGGCAGCGTAGCTCTATTTCAACCGAATAACTGTCCCGTAACCTCTTGAGACCGACTTTCCCAGTCCCATGTGATCTGGAATCGCGAAGGTGGCGGTGAACTCCCCTCGCAGTCCTGTTACCTTAGTCCCCTTCAGCAGGCAGATCTCCTCTCGCATCCTCCCCAGCTCCAGGCGAATGTGCTTTGTAGCTACATACTCCAGGCCCTTGGAGGCTGAGAGCAAATTCCCTATGAGGATCCTCCTCAGCAGGTCCCTTCTTTCATCCCTTGAGGCACCTGTATATCTGGGATAGTTCTCCTGACTCAGTGCCAGCCAGGGGGACGCGAACTTGTAGCTGTAGATCTGGTCCGAGCATCCGAACTCCTCGCTCTTCAGTGTCACGCCGCGCTCCATGATTGAGTAGGTGCTGTCGCCCAGTTTTATCTCGCTGAACTTGTCGTAGATCTCCTTCAGGACATTTGCGCCCTCGTTGATCCCCAAGACCAGCGGGCAGCCATCGAGCATCTTGTACTGGATGAGCGGGTATTTGTAAATCAGCTTGTCTGTGACATGCTGGTGCAGGAGGGCGTGCTCGTTGAAGCTGGTGGCGAAAAAGCCACGCAGCTTCGTGGCGTCCCCGCGCATTGGCGCGTCGGAGTGGAGGGTCAGGCGAAGGATTTTAAGAAGCATATATTATTCTAAATATTTTCTTTGCGGCAAAGGTCACCGAAATCTAAGTATTTGGTCTTTTCTTTGAGGAACATCGATCTCGACTGGAACTTCCTCGCCGCGTGCGACCATGCAGGCAACAAACCTTCGATGGCTTCTTTTGCCATAGCAATTGCTTCTTCAACGGTTCGTCCGAACGTTAGGCAGCCCGGAAGCGAGAGCACAATCACGGTATAGGTTCCATCCTTCTCTTTTCGGAGCAGGACTTTGTAGTGCAATGTCCTCATTGCAATAGATTTTGATGGTATTGGTATTTTATACCTGCTGTTGGGAGGGCCCAGAAAAGGCCAAGGTCCTTTTGGCCGTCTTTGTTTAAGTATATCGGTGATTTGGCATGTTTCAATCTTCATCCTCAGATTATCATAGACCCTAATCCAGCATCTTCACGCTTGAAGCCCGTTTCCACGTCGTAGTAGTAGGACAGCTCATCGCGTGAAATGTATCCTATATTGGAGCCATCCGCAATCAGTGAATTTCCATATTTTTTGGAAACTGAGATCAAATATTCGCTGAACTCCTTCTTGATCTGCAGATATTTCCGGGTTCTCTCCAGTTGGTTCTTCTCAGATTGCATCTCCCTGTATTGTCTCCAGATTTCGGAAGCTTTTTCGTCCAGCTCAACGAATAAGTCCACTTTGGGGCAGTCTTCTTCAATGAGCTTGAAGTTCTCGCTCAGATCCTTGAATGCCAATCTTGCAATGCAGTCCAAACTCCTCTTTGAATCCTCATCGCTCATGCCGCGTTTCACGGCTTTGAAATATTTGTTGTTGAGGTCGAGGAACTCTGACTCCTTCACAGGTCCCCGAATAGGCCTGAGAATATCCAGGGTCTTGCTGACCAAAAAGGGATCGTAGATATATTTATAAAATTCTTTTCTCTCGTCCTTCAGTATGAAGATCGATACCGTGCCCCTCTCTTCTTTGGCTGAGTTCCTGTTGCACCTGCCTGCTACCTGGTTGATGCAGTCCAGAGGCGCAAAGTCCCGATAAACGATATCGGCATCGATGTCAACTCCTGCCTCGATCAGCTGGGTGCTGACTATGACCTTCCTTTTCCTATCAGCACTCTTCTTTTTGATCTCATAGATTCGCTCAAGCCTCACCTTGGGGATCAAATTCGTAGAGAGGAAGAACCTCTCAGTGTTCTCAAGGTCCAGCTCCTGAACGAACCTGTAAACCTCCTGGGCCGAGCTGATGGTATTGAGTACGACCAGGAAATCCTTGTCCTGCTTTTCCATCAGGTCATCTCCAAGCATCGCCTTGAACTCATTCAGTGTCAGAGCTTTCTCAATTCTCGGCATCAACTCGATTCTGTTCAAGCCCCGGAAGTAATCCTCTTTCCTCTTCACAATCTCCTTGATCTCCCCAGCAGCCTCCTCGAAGATGAGCGGCTGGGTGGCGGTCATGAAGATTACATAGCTGTTGAACTTCTCCGTGAGTATCTTCAGCGAGTCGTGAATCAGCTGCCAGTACTGGTGAGGCATAGCCTGCACCTCATCCAGAATTATTATGGAGTTTGCGAGCTTGTTGAACTTTCGAAGCTGCCTGTTTCTGTTGGAGAAAAGGGTGTTGAAGAGCTGCCAGAAGGTGGTTACTATTATCTCCGAGTTCCAGCCTTCCAGTAGCAGAAGGCTCTTATCTGCCTCGTACTCGTCATCCTCGGTCTTGTATTTCACATCTGCCAGATGATGATGCTTAAGAAGCAGCCTCGAATCCTTGTGATTGCCTCCTTTGGCCACGACCTCATCAAAGACATTGTAGTTTTGGTCGATAATGCTCAGAAATGGCAGTGCATAGATGATTCTGGGCTCGATTTTGCGCTCATTTTCCAGCCGCTCTCTGAGCTTCAGCGACAGAGATAGTGCAGCCAGCGTCTTGCCTGTGCCGGTGGGCACGTTCAGGGACAGGATTCGATCATCGAGGTTCCAGGCCCTAATTCCTTCGATCGTCTCTTCGTAGATCTGATTTCGCAGGTCATTGATGTTGTCTTTGCTAGAGGTGAAGCCTTTCGCCTCCCTATAATCGTCCACCAGATTTGATGACAGGTGCAGGCGGTCCAGATTGATTCCGTCCAGGCCAGCATCGGCCTTGTCGGCGTCCAGGAGGGTGGAGTAGAGGAATTGTGATATGAAATAGGCATGGAGATTTCCCACTTCACCGATCCGCCTCAGGAAGCGCCTCTCTCTTCTGCCAATTTCTCTGGCAGCTCCATTTAGAATATAATTTATAATATTGTTAAGGTTGAACTCTAAATCGATACTGCCTTCCTGAAAGAGCACCGTAGCCATCTCGCTGATCTCTGCCCTGCTGGCCATATCGATAGAGTTTATCTGTTCTTGTACAACCTTCAGAATTTTATCTTTATCAGCATCAAGGTCCGTGATCTCATCCATTGCATTTAGCAAATTGCCATGATGCCTTTTAACTGCTAGAAAGGATAGTAGGGGCAGATAATCGGCCAGTTCACCCTTGTGCCCCGTCTGCCTCAAGTAATCCCTTATCACAGCATAAGTAAAAAAAGCAGATAGCAGCCCGTGATGAGTCACATCCATGGCCTTGAGGGACCTTTTCTTCTTCTCGTCTTTTTCATCGATGTACTCCTGGAAAAATCTGGTTGCTTTACCTAGGTCGTGGGTGATTCCAATGATGTAGGCTGCATCTTTCAGGACTTCGGCATCGTCTATGTTCAGGGACTTCTCTGCTACTGTTTTCTTGGCCAGATCTCCCACTCGTTGCAGATGATCCACCAGACGCTTATCCGGATGGGATTTCAGATTAAAGGAATAAGATCCGCTCACCATCTCTATTATCCTTCAACTCCCACAACTCGCAGACCTTTGCTCGAATGCTCTCTCCATTGCGCTCAAAGAGAATCTCTCGATAGTCCATTACCTCTCTTGCTTCTCCCATTTCGCAGGGCATCACCTCAGAGAAGTATTCTTTTCCCTCCTCAAACTCCAGCTCTGAGATGAGCTTTTCAGGGACAACGCTGTCGATTTCATGGAAATCCTCCCCCAATGCCCTCAGCTCGAACTCTCCGACATAATTAAAGTTACATACCATCTGGCTCAGCCCAAGACAAGGCGTGTAAATGGATTGGTGACCCAGAAGCATATTCTTGACTTTTCCGTAAAAGGCCTCGTCGGAGTGCCAGAAATAGATCCTGTACTTAGGATCTTTCACAAACTCAAATCGGATCTGTGTCCTGTTCTTTATCAGGTGCATCTTCAGGGCGCTTTTAGTATCGATCAGGTTCTCGCCTATCCTCACCTTTTTAATGGGATTCAAGATCCTGCAGCCTATTGAAGCATCGTCTCTGAAGAACCAGCTGAAATAATCCGATTTATCCAGGCCGCCAATTGCTCCAATCAGTCCCGAGAGCGCTGTTCTGGGCGGAAAAGAATAGGTGAGAGGAGAGCTGGTAGAGTAATTCTTTCTGAAGTGGGCGTAGTCTCCCCACACATCGAATGCTATTACTCTCTCCGGCATCTGAACCTCAGAACGCAATCGGCTTCACTTCAATGTCGGTGGCCGCTGCCAGATCTTCAATTGAAAAACCTGCTCCGTCTTTGCAGAAATTCAGCCGGTCATCTGCGCAGAGCTCTATGTCCCTGATAGAGTCCTTTTCCGAGGCCAGCTTCATGACCAGGTCGGAGATATCAATCTTGAAGTCATCAGTTCCGCGGATGTTTTCATGAGGAATCTCGGTGGTCAGCTTGAGCATCTTGTCCAGATCGCCGATGTGATAGTTCTCCCTGCAGTAGTTTACTTTCAGCAGCAGCCTTGGGACCTGCCCGGCCTTGGTCCTGGAGATCAGGCTCTTGGTTCCATTCCAGGTTCCGTCTAGCAAGAGCTTGATATCATCATCGGTGAGGTGGGTGTGCTTGGCGGCGTTCTCGTTGATGATTCCGTAGAAAAGGATGAGCGAATAGGGCAGAATGTCCTCCTCTCGGAAAGTGGACTGTTTCGAGCCCTCTTTAGAAGCAAAGGCACCTGTTCCTTTGATGTGCTTCATGGACACGCGGTGAAGCGATCTGCCCATCTTGAACTGAACCGGGCCGGTGTAGGTTATGGAATCCTCTTTGAGAGGAATTACTCCTCCAAACAGCCGGATATCGATACACTCGTCCAGAATCCTCTTTGGGTCGTTGTCGAAATTGCCTGCCCTCATCTTTCCATCTTGAACATGCCCTTCATTATCATAGACTACTTCTCTAACAAAGATCTCCTGGCCTTTGAAGTTATGGAGATAGTCCCTGATGGTCCTCTTCAGTCGCACATCGGTCACGAGATTCACTCCGGTCTCCTCGTCGATTCTAGGTTTATTCTCATCTAGAGGATCGCCGTTCGGATTTCCGTCTCGAATATCGTAAATGAAAAGGATCTCCGATCTGTTCTTGACCTCTTCGCTCATTTTTATGCCTCCTCGCCTATCTGCTCTTTATCTTCCTTATCGTTCTTGAATAGTTTTTGCGTGTCCATCCCCAGCACGAAATAGAAACTCAGCTCGTCATCGGTCTCCTTCCAGTTCTCTCCAGCCAAAATGAAGTGCTGCGCAATGATGGATTCCAGATCTCGATAGTAGTTTTTGCCATATTCCTCCAGCTTGTTCTGAATCTCCGGTAGAAGCCTTTTCATCAATGCTTCATTCATCTTAAGCCCATGCAGCTTGGTCCTGAATGGCGTAGCATTTTTGTCCATCCACTGGATGTTGAGCAGCTTTTGAGCCAGAACCCCTTCCAGGAAGGTGGCTTTCTTGGCATCGCTGGTAAAGAACGATTTATTTGCCTCGAAAAATCTCTCGACCTTTTGTTCCATCGGGAGACCTTCGAGATCCTCGATTGATATCAGTCTGCCCTTTTCGTCCATTTCTTTCATCTCCTCCTTACAATCTCTCAAAAGATTTAGCTCATTCAGATAGTGCAACAGCAAGAAACCATTCAGTGTGGCGATATTGGTGGGATATCCCTGGATGAACGCCTCTCTTGCTCTTCTCATTATAAAATCTATCAGCAAATAATAATCGATTTGGTCTCCGACGAAGGTCTTATTCACGACCTCCAGGAAAATCTTGTCATAGGTCCTGTTCTTTGACTCCTGTGGGAAAAATCTCCTCACCACTCCGAAGTTGAACTCCAGGTGATTCTTCTCTTTCTGGCCATCGCTCAGGAGAAGGTCGTAATAAACTTTAAAGCGCTCATCAACTCTATCTTTGGCATCGAAGAGCTTTTTCAATCGAGATGGCAGAACGCCCTCGATCAGAAGAAGAATTCTATATGAGGACTGCTCCTTCTTGTAGAATATCAAGCTGTTGCTGATGAAATCCTTCATCTCCTTGACTATGTCCAGTATCTCTTCTTCATCCGAGGTTATGCTCTTTCTGACTTCCCCTGACAGCTTCTGCTTTCTCTTCTGATCTTTTCCGGCCAGTATGCATAGAACATCCTGGAAGTCGCCGCCCAGCGCCAGCTTTGGCACCAGCAAGTACCTGAAGCCGTAGAAGCTGAAGTCCAGCCTCTCTTCGATGTATTTCTTGCCCAGCTCCAGACGTGTGGCGCAGTCGAAGCAGACCGGCGTATTCTTCCAGGAATCTGAGATCTCGAATCCACCAGCGATGAATCCGGGCTTGTCAAAGGTGTGGAAGGGCCAGGGGATGGCAAAGCCGTAGACCTCATCTTTTTTCTCCTTGCACACAGAACAAGCAGCCTCCAAGCCCTTCGACTCTCCTTGCGACTTCTTGATGTAGTATCTGTCTTTTCCCTTTCGCAATAGAATATTCTTGAAGAGGGCGATGTCTCCCAGGTATTGCAGCTCACCATTCTTCTCGATTCCCAGGGTGATGATGGCGTTGTCCTTGGGGCCCTTCAGAGCGAACTTCTCCTGCAAACCGGCAAGAATCTTCTCTGCATCGTTGCTTATCGCCGCATTCATCCTCTGGAGATCCTCCTTTTCCTCACTGGAGAGGTCGTAGCTGTCGTAATTCTGGAACCATTTCAGAAATCGGTTGCGAAAGGTTCTCCCCAGATCTCCGGCTATTTTGCTGGTGGGAGTAGCATCGGTGCCGTTGGGTGCCCCTTTTTTGTAAAGATATTTCTGGAAGCGGTTGAACTCTTCCATATCCACGTGGCTGAAATCATACTCGCCGTTCTTCTCGCTCAATACTACTATTAGCACAAATTTATATTTTCCATTGCCATTTGGATTCTCGATGAAGGTGGAAAGAAGATCCTCTCCACCGTTATTTCTTTGAACATAATCCCCAATCCTGCCTACAGCCTCTATCACTAAAACCACCATCTATCAAAAGCATATATTCCTGTACGTGCAGTCCACGCATCTGGCCTTCTGCTTCGTCCCATCGGGATAGTAGCCCTTCTGTATGATCATCAGTATCTCGCGCACAATTTGCTTTGCTCTCTCAAAATCCTTTTGCCTGAGGTCAATTTCTGCCACGTAGTTATTGCTCCTGGTATAGCATACGAAGCCGCGTTTCACCTCTACTCCGTAGCGCTCCATTATCAGCAGCCCGTAAAGTGCAGCCTGATACTTATGCGTCCTGTAGACAGTTTCCTTCCATTCTGCGTACTTGTAATCCATGGGCGCAGCCGTTCCATCCTCCAGAAAGAGAACCTCATCCACCTCTCCCTTGAATTGATACTTGTGTGAGGTCAGGTAAACGGAGATCTCTTTCGCAACACAGTTCAGCCTCTTTCTCACGTAATCCCTGTTCACCTTCTCCCGTGTCTCGTGCAGCTCCCTGCCCTTCAGAACTTTGTAGCGCCGCTCCTCCCGCTGCGCAATCCCCAGGCAGTGCATGAAGAATATGAACCTGGGGCAGAACAGGTACTCCAGCGCATCCGATACGGTGACGAACACCTCCTGCTCGGACATCTGTGACGAGGCGGCCTCGCTATCCATTTAGCCCTCAGAACACCTTCGTGATCGTCACGCCCGCTACCAGCTCGCGGTCGAACCCTGCCCCGATCAGCTTGATCTTGTCAAAGCACTCCTCGCACATGGGAAAGACATAAACCGAGTCCGACTCCTCGATTATCGCCTCGCACTCCAGGGCCAAGGAGTCTGCTTCGTTGCGGTTCATGTCGCCAAGAAATGCACTCTTTTGCACCCGGAAAAGGCCGTAGCCCTTGCAGATCTTGGCCACGCGGCTACGGATCCTGTTTTCCGATATGTCGTAAATCACCCACACGAGCATCCTTAGCAGCTCCGTTCCTCGTCCGCCTTCAGATCGTCCTCGTCCACCAGCACATCCCAGCCCTCCATATCAGTCTCCTGGCCTGGCCTGATGAGACCGTTCGCGATCCTGTGACACTCCATCTGAATTGTGTTGCGGGTCTTCACATTGCGGCCCCTGTAGTGCACTGTCTCGTCCAGCGACTTGTTCACAACCTCGATCAGCGCCGCCTTTCCATCCTTGCCCAGGCCCACGCCCTGCTCCAGCGGCTCGAAGAACTCGTCCTTCACCATCCGCCTGGTGAAAAGATGAACTACCGTCTCATCGATGTAGATCCTGAACATCTCTATGATGTCATACACCAGGGACATCTTGTTGTAAGAGTCGGTATGCAAAAGCCCAACGTAGGGATCAAGGCCTGCGATGATGCAGCCCTTCTCAACGAGCGAGTAGAGGACTCCGTAGCCGTAGTTGAGCAGGGCGTTGAACTCGTCCCTGGCCGGATTCCTGCTCCTTCCCGAGAACCTGTACCGCTCGGGCATGATGGCGGAGATGGCCTCAAAGTAGGCCCTGGAGGCCTTGCCCTCCAGCCCGAGCACCTCCTGCCGTCTGGCGTCGACCGTGCCTCGCAGACGCTTCATCTGCTCGCGGGATTTTTCGATCTCCTGGATGTAGCCATCGAGCACATCTCTCATCTCAGCCCTCGCCTTTTTCAGGCGGCTCAAAAGCTCAATCTGATTGTCCAATTTTTTGAGGCCCCACTCCTTGATAAGATCGAGTCCCTCGAGGCTCTCGTAAATCTCCAGCTGCCTCCTTCGAATCAGAGTCGTGCTCCCGAGCTTAGGATGCCAGACTCTGCCGTAGGGATCCCCGTGAGCATCTAGAAAAACGATATCTATGTTGTTGTCGACTGCCAGCTTTATGGCATCTGTTGTGATGTATGCAGCCGTTGTGATCAGAATGCTGTCAACCTTGCCTGCAGCTATCTCGAAGCTTTTCTCATCTCTTCTCACAAGAAAGCAGTTCCCGCTCTTTCGGAGATATGCACCATATGTGTTGATCACAAGCTGCATCTATTACTCCCATAAGCCATATTTACCAGGCGCATTGGAGAGATGCTGCGCCTTTGCTTGTGACGATGGGCTCTAAATCGAACTTGATCGATCCGACTGAAAATCCCTTGATCTGTGGGTGGATCAATGCGAATAGTATTAATGCTGCAAATAACAATTTTGTTTCGGGACTTACATCTATCCTTCTTGATGTGGTCTTTGTCGTCTCAGTCTTTGTTGGATTTGTCCCCGTCGTCTCCACTGTGGTTGCAACTTTTGTTTCGTTTGTGACTTTATTTGTTTTTGTGTCTACGATGAGCTTTGAGGACTTATTGATTCCTGAACTGATCACTGGAGTAACTTCTATGATTGGAGTTGTGACAACTACTGTTTTCTCCTCTGAATCGTTTAGGCTCAAATCGATTGAGGCATACGATGGTATAATGGCGTTCAATGGTATAAACACAGTTATAATCACAGAGAGAAACATTAAAATCAATAATGACCCCGTTACAGCTTTACGAATCGATCGACTATTGAACCACCAATCCCACCAATTGGCTGTCTCTTTTTTGTCTTCTTTCAGCATCTTTAAATTCTCTTTAGCCTCTTTCAATCTCGGATCGATCTCCAATGCATCTAGATAGCTCTCTGTGGCCTTTACTTTATCGCCTTTCTTAAAATACGTGTTTCCAAGGTTATTGTACACCCTGGCTGACTCTAAATAGCGTAGAGCGATGTTGAATTCCTTTCTTGCTTCATCAATGCGATCTGTTTTATATAATAGTATACCAATATTATTATGCAGTGCGGAAATATTTCCCCACTCTTTATATTGTTTCATCGTGGTGATTCCTGCATCAAAATAGGACTTTAGTTCGTCATAAATCCCACGCGACTCATTGAATATATCTTCCGCATGTAAATAATTCTCTCTATCAGTTTCAATTCTTCCGATGTTTGTAAGAATAGATGCCTTTGTTAACTTGAACTGGTCTAAAATCGAAGATAGCGAAACGCTATTCTGAAATTCTGTGAGATCGTCTCTTAGATTTTTCGACAGTCCAATTACCGTTTCACATTTCCTGGCATCATTAAAAATCGTTATATTTCCTTTATCGCAATTCATGATTTCTTTAATTTCATCAAAATCAACAATTCTTTTTATTTGGCCCTCCTCAAAATGTTTTTCAAAAGCTTTCAGGGACCCTTTGAGCGTCTTTAAAGCGTCTCTTCTATCCTTCGCTTCGATAAATAATTTTAGTGATTCATTTAAATCACTCAGAGCTTGAATTTGATCTTTAACTTGATTTATCTTTCTATCAAATATCCTCAAAGCACTTTTCAAGAATCTGGCTGCTAAATCAAGGTCGCCTTTTTGATAATACGCTAAGCTGCTATAAAATTGTGAATACCCATTTTCAGGATCATCCTCAATTACTTTATTGTATTGCTCTATTGCCTCATCATATTTCTCCCATTCAAAGTAAAGATATGCCAAGTCATTTAAGAACCAAGATCTAGGAAACTCGTTACCATCCTTTAAACGCCTGATCTCCTGTTCTGGTATGAGCTTCAATGTTCGAATAGATATTTTATAATTTTCTTCTGCAGAAAGGTAAGATTTTTCAATAAAATAAAGATATCCGAGGTCATGATATGCCCAAGAAAGCTTAATAAGATGATCACTATTTTCCCTAGGAGATAACTTAGTTCTATCAATCCCATTATATATTTCTATAACGGCTTTGAATTCATCCTTTGCGAGCTTGTACTCTGATACAGCTTCATCTGCAAGTTTTTGCTTATCTTTCAAAAAAGGGGCCGTTATTGACTTAATCTCTTTTTTCTGGCCCAAATGGAAATGATATCTCGCATCTGCTAAAGTCATTCTGTATATCTTATTCATTCTTAATATTTTAGACTTGCGCAATCAGTGACTTCCTTTTATTCCCCCTAAAGGGGTACGATTCGTTCCACGCCTCAAAAGGAGGCAGGTCTTCTTTACCCCTACGTCACTAACATCCACGCTTCGCCTTCTTTGTTCCTGTCCGCAATTTTACCCAATCAGCCATCTGGGCTTTCACCTGAGTCATAGACCAAAGATGGGAAGCATTCAGACAGAATTGTGGCTGGTACTGATACTGATTGCTCGGCTGGGTGAAGGGATCGGCAGGCACAAGCTGGGACGGAACGGCATCCAGAGTGGATTCTAGCAGGCACCATGTCCCCATCTCGTTCTGGTAGACCACCCAAGCATGGCCAAAGGCTCCATCCGGAGAGCTGACTTTTCCCAAAACGACCCGCACACAGTGCTCGGATATACCGCTTGCCAGCATAAGCGTTGCCAGTAGGAAAGATGTGTCCTCACAGTCGCCCTTGTGCAGCATGAGCGTCTCCTCAGGGAAGAGCCAGAAGTCCTCAAGGCCTGAGGCCCTTTTGTCCGTTATGTACTCCACCGACCTGGCCACATAATCCCAAATCCGCCAAGCACGAAGGTCAAATGAACCGGCCTCCCGGGCCGCAGGCAGGCCGATCTCCTGCAGGGTTCTCTGTATCACCTCGCTCTGTGTAGAAGATAACCACTGCCGGATATCAGTGGGAATGTAAACGCTGGAATAACCCAATACTGCTCTCTTATCCCACATGACAGTATCTCTTACTATCGTGTCTCCTGCCCAATTATAACCCGTTGCCATGAGTTAACACTCCAATCAATATTAATAATTTTAGTTTGTTATATTTAAAGGTATCGATCTTATGATGAAATTGAAGATTGCTTACGACAAAGTATTTCTGCGATCAACGTATTTTTTCAGCAACCTACGTTGAGAGATTGCGATGACATCCTGGCACACCCTTACCTCAGATGAGGCTCTATCCGCCTTAGGATCTGGATCGTCCGGCTTGAGCTCCGAAAAAGCCAGAAGGCTTCTGGCAGACTTTGGCCAAAACCTGCTGGAGGGCCCAAAGAGACCTCCGCTCTGGAAGACATTCCTGAGCAAATTCAAAGAATAGCTGGTTTTAGTGCTGCTTTTTGCAGCGCTCATCTCTTTTATCGCCGGCGAAAGCGCCAATGCTTACGTTATCTTGGGAATAGTATTGCTCGTCGCAGTCATTGGGTTCTTTCAGGAGTACAAGGCAGAGCGAGCCATGGAGGCCCTCAGAGAGATGCAAGCACCGCAGGCCGATGTTTTCAGAGATGGTAAGATGCTCTCCCTGCCTGCCAGGGAACTTGTCCCAGGAGATGTTATATTTCTTGAGGCTGGAGACAAGGTGCCAGCAGACTGCCGTATCTTAGACGAGACCCGACTGGAGGTCATCGAAGCTCCTTTGACCGGCGAGTCTCTGCCGATAAAGAAAGATCCAGCTCCATTATCGGAAGCCACGCCCCTGGCAGATAGGAAAAATATGATTTTCATGGGCACCATAATCTCCTACGGCAATTGCAGAGCAGTGATCACAGCCACGGGCCGCAACACCGAGCTTGGCAGGATATCGAGCTTGATCCTGCCCAAGCCTGTGGAGCCACCACTCAAGATGAAGCTCGAGCAGCTCGCCAAGAGACAGGCAATCCTTGTGCTCTTGATCTCTCTGGCGGTTTTTGCACTAGGCGTGGCCAGAGGTTCCTCTATCATGGATACCCTGATCACAGCGATTGCCCTTGCTGTGGCAGGGGTCCCCGAGGCGCTTCCTTTCGTCGTAACGCTGGCCCTGGCCTTTGGAACGCAGGCCATGGCCAGGAAGAGCGCCATAATCAGAAGCCTTCCTGCCGTCGAGACCTTGGGCTCGACTACAGTCATTTGTACTGACAAGACGGGAACCCTCACCACAGGCGAGATGACAGTTCGGGAGATCAGAACCTATCGATCTGTGCAGGTGACGGGCTCAGGTTACGAACCTGAAGGGGAGTTCCTGCATAATGGTAAGGAGATAGACCCCAAAAGCCACGACATATCCCAGCTTCTCAAGATCGGCGTTCTCTGCAACAACGCCGACTTGAACCACGACGGCTCCAAAGACAGCATCATAGGGGACCCGACAGAAGGAGCACTGATAGTTGTTGCCAAAAAAGGAAGGATTTTGGAGGAAACCAGGAACAGCTATATCGAGATCGTCGAGTATCCCTTCGACTCTGACCGCAAAAGGATGACCACTGTCCACCGATCGGAGATGGGAGGATTTGAGGTCTCCATGAAAGGTGCGCCCGAGATGGTACTGGAAAGGTGCACCTTTATCGCAGACTCCCAAGGAATAAAGCCAATGACTGACGAGGACCGCATGACGGTCCGAGCAGCATCTGACGATATGGCCAAGAGAGCCATGAGAGTCCTGGCTTTAGCCTGGAAGCATATGGAGGAGCACGAGCCGCTGGAAATCGGATGGGTCGAATCTGATCTTATCTTCGCTGGGCTTATGGGCATGATGGATCCGCCGAGAAGCGAAGCCAAAGAGGCCATTCGAATCTGCCAGAACGCGGGCATCAGGCCGATCATGATCACAGGAGACCATCCTCTGACTGCAAAAGCAATTGGCGGGGAACTTGGAATTGGTCAGGATGAGGTGATTGAAGGCGTCCAGATCGAAGAGATGAGCGATGAGGTTCTTCAAAGCCGGATAAAAGGCGTCTCGATATTTGCCAGGGTCACTGCTGAGCACAAGGTGCGTATCGTCCAGGCCCTGAGGCTTCAGGGAAATGTCGTGGCCATGACCGGCGATGGGGTAAACGATGCACCCGCCCTGAAAGCTGCTGACATCGGAGTTGCCATGGGCAGGACTGGAACGGACGTTGCGAAAGAGGCATCGGACATGGTCATCACCGACGACAATTTCGCTACCATCGTCAGCGCTGTCGAAGAGGGCAGGAGGATATATGACAATATCCGGAAGGGTGCATCCTATCTCCTCTCAGTCAGCTTCGCAGAGCTTGCCACGATCTTCCTGGGGGTCATGATCGGTCTACCTGTTCCTCTGCTGGCGGTGCAGATTCTCTGGATAAATGTCATAGCTGAGGAGTTCCCGGCCATTGGACTGGCTGTGGAGCCCGCACATGATGGCATTATGAACAAGAAGCCTCGCGACCCCAAAGAGCCCATGCCCTCCAGAGGCCTGATGATTTACACTCTCGGCATCTCGGGCGCAATCGTGATCGGCTCGTTGGGACTTTATGCTCTGGCCCTCGAAGCCGGCCAGGATCTGGAATACGCCAGGACCGTGGCCTTCATGGGCCTTGGACTTTTCACAGTATGCAACGCGTATTGTAGCAGGTCCCTGGAGGGATCAGTGCTTAAAATGAACCCATTGACCAACAAGAAACTAATATTGGGGATGGTGGCATCCATACTGGCGTTGCTGGCGGTCGCCTATGTGCCTTTCATGCAGTCCATCTTCGGCACAACCGCCCTTGGGCTGCAGAGCTGGGGTATGATATTGGCGGCGTCGTTGATGGTAGTGGCGGTATCAGAGGCCCTCAAGAAGGCAGTTCCGATGTTACAACTTTAGACGAAAAAATGTAGAACCTGGCCTCGCCGAAGTTGACCAGCCGCCTGACAAGGCCAGGCATTTCGGCCACCTCGTCCCCCAGAGGCCTGATCAGGATATCGGCCCCTATCCTGACAGCCAGATCTCCAATGGCAATTTGCAGCTCCAGCGGAGGACGAAGAGAGTAGATAAGGCTCGCGCTCTGGTAAAGTTCGAGGTGCGGCGAGAAGATATCGTCCTTTTCCACAGCCAGATTCCCAAGGGTCCGTGCCTTCCTGTCCGTCAGGACCACATCCACGCCGTGAGCCATCAGGCTTGCGGCGACTTCTGATAAATGACCCACCCCGACCTCGACCACTCGGCCGGAGTAGTTTTTGCGGATGTATTCTGCCAGATCTGCAGCGCCCCGAAGGGTCGGCATTTTAGATTCCCAGATTTTCGAGGACCAGTCGAGCTGCCTTCTCTCCCGATAGGAGCATCCCTCCGAAGATGGGGCCCATCCTCGGTCCACCAAAGACAGTAGCTGCAGCCATGCCTGCAACGACGAGGCCAGGATGGACCTCCTGGGTAAACTCCACAACAGTCCTCTCACCCACCTCAGCCCACATGGATTTCTCGCCCTTGATGCCTTCTGCACCAATGATCGCTCCGGGAACCTTCTTCTGAACGATGCGACAGATCGCTGCCTCGTGGCCAGTGCCATCGATTACGAACTTGGCGCGAACACAGAGGGGATCGACATGGACGCCAGCCATCTCAGCAGCCGTCCAGTTGATGACCAGGCCCACGACTCTGTCCTCCTCGCGGATCATCACATCCTCGGCTGTAACTAAGTTGATGATCTTCGCCCCAGCGTCGATGGCGCCTGCCGTCAGCTTCGCCACGGTCTCAATGGCGTCGGCAATGAAGTAGCCCTCGCCGTGCTCGTGATACCAGATCCTGCACTCATCCAAAATGCGACAGGCCTCCTGCTGCACCACGATCATGGGGAACATCATGCCTCCACCCCAAAGACCCCCTCCCACAGAGAGCCTCTTCTCGAAGAGAACTGTCTTGACATCCGCCTCCGCAAGCCGTTTGGCTGCAACGAGATTGGCAGGACCGGCACCCACCAGAGCCACGTCCACATCAGTGACGCTTAGAAAGCTCTCCAGGTAGCTCTCAGCTATCGCCCTTGTGACCTTGACCTCATCCAGTACCATATCTGTCCTTGCTGGACGCGATTGATGATAAAGCTATCCCAATATGACATCGCCGGGGTGGAAAGTGATATCTATACGTAGAAATTGAATTATGTACAGGAGAAAATATTCCAAGACAGGTGTAAAAAATGAACGAGCTTGTGTTTCAGATCCTCGCACTGGCGCTCTCCGTGTTCCTGGGAGCGGCTACCATCTATAGCATACGCCTTTATCTGGAGATTTAAAGTATAACATCCCCTCTGCAGTTGGCACAAATGCCATACACATCGAAACGCTGTTCTCTCGGAGCAAATTGCTCGGCAGCAGAGACCCTGGAAATTATAGCCTCTATCATGGGGTCCTCATGATCTTTTATACTACCACATCGCAGGCATACCAAGTTGAGATGTAGGTTCAAATTGGAATCGAGCCTAGTTTGATCCCGCGGCAGATTCAATTCATGGACCAAGCCGATCTCCTTTAGAATCTGAATGGTCTTATAAACCGTCGCGAGACTGACCGTGGGATATGCTTTCCTGACCTCGCAGTAGACTTTATGAACAGTTGGATGATTATGATTGCATAGCACAAATCTACTTATCGCTATTCGTTGCGGAGTGGCCTTATACCCTTTTCCTCGAAAAGCTCTGATTATCGTCGTATCGATCTCTTGAATCAATTTGCTCATAAGTAATTATTATGTAATAATCGTTCTTAAATAAATCTTTGTGTCATATTCAATGACATGACAACTAAACACTTAACGACCAATCAAGGCGTTCCCGTCTCGGACAATCAAAACTCATTGACGATTGGCGAGCGCGGGCCTGTCCTGCTGCAAGATGTGCATCTCATCGAGAAGCTTGCTCATTTCAACAGAGAAAGAATCCCGGAGCGTGTGGTACATGCCAGGGGTGCAGGTGCGCATGGCTACTTCCAGGTCTATAAAAGCATGGCCAAATACACAAAGGCGGAATTCCTTCAAGATCCTGAGAAGCGCACTCCGGTATTCGTTCGGTTCTCAACTGTTGTAGGGTCCAAAGGGACTGCAGAGACCGTACGTGACCCGAGGGGATTTGCAGTAAAGTTCTACACACAGGAAGGTAACTATGATCTTGTGGGGAATAACCTGCCGGTCTTTTTCATAAGGGATGGGATAAAGTTCCCGGACATGGTCCACGCATTCAAGCCTGCTCCTGATACCAATATACCTGCAAGTTCATCGGCAAACAGCCGTTTCTGGGATTTTATTTCGCTGACTCCTGAGTCCACCCACATGATAACCTGGCTATTTTCCGACCGCGGAACCGTCAAAAGTTACCGTACCATGGAGGGATTTGGTGTTAACACATACAAATGGGTGAATTCCGAGGGCAAGGCAGTCTACGTCAAGTATCACTGGAAACCCATGGCAGGCATCGAGAGCATCGATCGCTTCGAGGCCACGCGTCTGGCTGGGGAGGATCCAGATATTGCCACTCGCGACCTATACGAGACCATAGCATCGGGCAAGACAGTGGAATATGAGTTGAATGTTCAAATAATGGAGATATCCGACGAGCAGAAGCTGAGCTTCGATCCACTGGATGTGACCAAGACGTGGCCCGAGGAACTCTATCCACTGATGCCGATTGGCAAGATGGTATTGAATAAAAACCCAGAGAATTTCTTTGCAGAAGTCGAACAAGCAGCGTTCTGTCCTGCCTCAATAGTTCCTGGAATTGAGCTTTCAGCTGATAAGCTCTTGCAGGCGAGGGCATTTGCCTATGCTGACACCCAAAGATACAGACTGGGCGCGAACTACCTGCAGTTGCCGATCAACCGTCCACTAGTGCCTGTCAACAACAATCAGCGTGACGGCGCCATGCAGTATGCACCTTACGGTGGAGGAACTGTGAACTATGAGCCAAATACCCTTGCAAATGGAGAGCCCAAAGAGGCACCGAAAACAGCTGAGGAGGTATATCATCTTGAAGGAGATGTCATGCGCAGAAAGATCAGCCGGACCGGAGACTTCGAGCAAGCAGGCCAGCGATACCGATCTTTGGGCAAGATCGACCAGGATCATCTGGTGGACAATATCGTTGATTCTCTCGGAAAGGCGAATTTGCCTATTCAAAGACGCATGGTTGAGAATTTATCCAAGGCCGACCACGAACTGGGAATGCGTGTTGCAAAAGGGCTGAAGCTTTGATTTTAATTATCGAATGGAGACCATAAAATGTCGAAACTAAGGGGTACAAGGACAGAGAAGAACGTGCTTTTATCCTTTGCCGGGGAATCCCAGGCGAGGAATAGATACACATATTTTGCCTCGCAGGCAAAGAAGGAGGGCTACGAGCAGATCGCTGCAATCTTCCAGGATACTGCAGATAATGAAAAGGAGCATGCGAAGGTCTTTTTCAAGCTCCTAGAAGGCGGTGAGCTTGAGATCACAGGTGGGTTTCCTGCAGGAGTAATCGGAGATACTAAGGCCAATCTGAAGGCTGCTGCAGACGGTGAGAGATTCGAGAATACACAGATGTATCCAGGCTTTGCAGTGATTGCAGAGGCAGAAGGCTTTCCAGAGATCGCAGATACCTTCAATCGGATATCGACAGTTGAAAAAGGACATGAGAACCGATATCGTGCTCTTTTAAAGAATATGGAGGATGGAACTGTCTTCAAGAGAAGCGAGAAAGTCGTCTGGAGATGTCGAAACTGCGGATACCTGCACGAGGGCAATGAAGCACCCGAAGAATGCCCAGCATGTAAACATGAGCGGGCATATTACGAGATTTTCAATGAAAACTATTGAGCACAGAGCTGCAAGTGCGGGTGTGAATACCCCAACCTTTTTCCATTCCAACTGTCTGGACGGGACAAGAGGATCAAAATAGACATTCAATATCCAACAGGTTAATCCTTGCCGTGGCATCCAAAGTCAGCGGCGTAATTGAGATCTTTTTTTCCTGGTAGATTGTCTGAACATCGGTACCTTTTGCGTCGCAGCAGATAAGCTCGCCGTCGATCCAGTAGTAAGGCCTGCCCCGCGGATCGAAGCGTTCCTGAACCGATGTCTTAAAGATCTTGCGGGCCAGCCTGGTGACCACTATCTCAGTGTCATCCGTGGCTGTAACTGGCACATTGAGATTTAGAACATCCACGCCTTTCGGCAGTCCGTGCTCCAGCACCTTGGAGGCAACGCGGCGGAGAACTTTTACTGCCACATCGAAGCTGTGCTTCTCGTCGAAATGCATGTCGAACTTATCGCCCTGATCAACTGCCTGGATGGATGCAGCAATCGACGGAATGCCGTAGCTCGCGGCCTCAAGAGCAGCTCCGATAGTTCCGCTCGTAGTGACGGTATCGGTACTGATGTTCTCGCCCACGTTTATTCCTGATACAACGAGATCTGGAAGCTTGCCCTTCATTATTGCGAAGATGCCGATGATCACGGAGTCGACAGGCGTCCCAGTTACCGCGTATGCGCAAAATCCGTTCAAGTTCATCTGCGCATATCGCAGAGGCTCAAAGACGGATACCGATCTTCCCACTCCGCTCTTCTGGCCTGAGGGCGCTGCTACAACCACCTCGCCCAGGCCATGCACACTTCTCGCTGCTGCCTGAAGGCCTGCTGCATAAACTCCATCGTCATTTGTGACCAGTATGCGATGCATTGCAAACCCCTGTTTAGACTGAGGCAGTGGACTGCCCTGCGGGCAAGGCCTCCACTTCATCGCTAACTTCTCGGCTCTTGATAACTGCTCTGGATGTTCTTAACCTTTATGGCGACATTCTGTGCAAACCTGGGAGCTCGTCAGGGCCATCGGCCTGTCATCTTCACATCGCTCTGCAGACCACCGCATGAAAAAAAAGCTTGCCGTCGTGCAGTCTTCTTGAGATCAGGCCGTCGTGTTCCATGATTTTGCAGTATTTTATGGCATCGCTGCTCGACAATTTCAGGGCTGCGGAGATCTCCTCAAGAGTGCATGCCCTTTGAGATAGAAGCTCCATCAACAGATCTCTCGTCTTTGCAGGAACGCTCCAATCCCAATCAGGAATCAGCTCGGCTCCCGGGAAGATCTCCAGCATTCTTTGCATCTCCTCCTGGTCAAGGGGATCGACAGGCTCTGCAGGAGGCCGGACAACAGTATTGAGCTGAATACGATCTGGATTGGTGGATGCAGCTGCTTTTGCGATCATCTCTGCGTCGTGGTCGTTTACATCCTTCACCAGCATGACCTCCAGCCAGATCTCGCCAGAGAACTCCTTCCTGAAATCCCTCAGGCCCTGAATTATCTCCTCGATTACCAGGCCTGATGCAGGTCTGTTGATGGCACGAAATGCTTTTGCGCTTGCAGCGTCAAGCGAGGGCAAAACCACATCAGCTGCTGCGACTTCTCTCCTGACCTTTGGGCTGGTGAGGAGCGTGCTGTTCGTGATCACAGCCACCGGCGAGCCGACGATCTCTCGGGCTTTGCGCACGATCTCTCCCAGATCCAAACTCAGCGTAGGCTCGCCAGATCCTGCGAAGGTGAGATGGTCAAAGGGCTCGTCCCGTCTCGCAAAGATCTCTGCTAAGACCTTATCAGGTGGCACGAAACGGCCCCGGCACGAAGTAAGGCAGGCAGTCCTGCCCAGCTCGCAGTAAATGCAGTCCAGGTTACATGTCTTGTATTTGAGCAGGTCCACGCCCATCGAGAGGCCCAGGCGGCGCGAGAGCACAGGTCCAAAGAGATATCCCATTTTTCCGTCCCATCCTGCTTTAGCCAGCGATGATATTTGATCCTTTTTTCCCTGCCTTAAAATCCGCTCAGCAAAGCTTAAAAGACAGCGAGCTGATGAATCAGCATGGATAAGGCCCTCGAACTGATCAAATTGCTCGGCCAGAGCGATGACTACTTCGAACGCCAGAAGGCTGCATGGGCGCTGGTAAACCTTGGAGAGTCTGCCATTGATGTCGTGGCAAAAGCCCTTGAAGGAGGCGAGTTCTCAGACCTCAGATACAAATCCGCCTGGATCCTGGGGAAGATCGGCAACCCGCGGTCTATAGAGCCCCTGACCAGGGCCATGCTCAACGACCCTGACCACGTGGTTCGCGAATGGTGCGCAGCAGCGTTGGAAGCCTTGGGCAGCCCAAAGGCGGCTCCGGCATTGGCCTTGGCCATGAAACGAGACAGCTCAAAAGACGTACGCCTCAGGGCAGCAATGGCGCTGCGGGGCCTTAAGGCCGCAAAAGAACTGCGAGAACTATTGAGATATGCCGAACCTGAGATACGCGGCCTGGCTATCACGGGGCTCGCAAAGATCGGGCACCGCGAATCGCTGGATGAGGTTGGCAGCCTGTTGCAAGATGAGGATGTCGAGGTAAGACGCCGGGCTGCAGGATACATGGGGGAATTTGCATGCGATGAGGCCCTGCGATATCTGACATGCGCGTTGCAGGACTCTGAGCCTGCAGTGCGAGCAGAGGCCCTGAAATCCCTTGGTGAGATCAAAGGCGAGAGGGCCTGCGATCTGGCGCTTGAAGCCTTGAAGGATGAAGATTGGCAAGTTCGCTACACTGCAGTCACAACGCTCGGCGAGATAGGCCACAACAAGGCTTTGGAGGCGCTCGTAGAGGTGATGTTCGGGACAGATGACGAGGAGATCCGAGCCTGGGCAGCCTGGAGCCTGGGCGAGATCAAAGACCCCCGGGCCGTGGAGCACCTGAAGAAGGCCTACAGGACCTGCCCGATGGAAGTGATGAAGAAAGCCAGGGATTCTCTGGTGGAGGTATTCAAGGTCGAATTGTAGCTCAAGTTTGGCTGCGAGACTGCAAATTTCAAGAGAATCTGGCATTTAACTAGGAGAGTCGCTATGGTTATGCCAAAATTGAGATCCTTATCGATCTCAGAGAACTCTCCGCCAGCCAACACCATCCTGGACGCGTCATCTAAGGTCAGGCATACCTTGAGATCAGACCAATTCGATTCACGCCAATCGATGTGTCCTGCCCACAGGCTGTGATCCCTTTCGTAAACGAACCCACTTGCTCGGGTTCTTTTTCTTCGGATCATCATGCAAGACCCAAATTGTGTACCAGGCTAACCTCAACTATCTAAGCTGATCCAGCATCGTCTAAGAAACCGCGAGGCGAGATTCTAAGACTCGCCGCAGCAGAGATGGTACCTGGACTAAAAAAGGAAAAGAATCCTATTTTGGCGTAAAGGCGAAGGGTATTGATCTTACCACGAAGCGCAGAACTGTAGATAAACCTCTTAGTGAATTCGATAAAGAGCGCAATCGGTTGATCTGCGTCTTACGATCGCCTGGCGAAAGACCCCATGCTGTGATAAAAAGTGTCTTTGGG
>JAAZNX010000125.1 GCA_012798025.1 Methanothrix sp.
GATATCCTTTTATAATTAAAAGAGATTCTATCATCTGGTGAGACAATGCATATTCCTGATGGCTATTTAGGGCCATACACTTATATCGCAATGTGGATCATAATGATCCCCATCTGGTATTATGCGGGAAAGAAGCTCAGCACAGAGCTGAGGTCCAAGCAGGTTCCCCTGCTGGCGCTGGCAGCAGCGTTCTCTTTTGTAATTATGATGTTCAACGTCCCGATTCCAGGAGGCAGCACAGGCCATGCAGTGGGCGGAGCAATAATTGGCATCGTACTTGGGCCTTGGGCAGCAGTGATAGCCATCACTGTGGCTCTGGTATTGCAGGCACTGGTCTTCGGAGATGGAGGGATAACGGCAATTGCAGCTAATTGCTTCAATATGGCTGTAGTAATGCCTTTCGTTGCTTATTATGTTTACAAGCTCATTAGCACAGACTCAGAAATTACCTCTTCGAAGAGGGTTATCGCAGCTGCAGTAGCTGGTTACATATCGCTCACGCTGGCAGCGGCAGTCACGGGCTTCATGTTCGGGATACAGCCGATCCTGCATCACACAGCGGAAGGAGTTCCACTCTACATGCCCTATCCCCTGAGTGTGACTGTTCCTGCCATGACAATAGAGCACCTTTTTGGGTTCGGTATCCTTGAGGCCCTGATCACCGCTCTGATCTTCGCCTACATCCAGAGGACGGACACAACGATATTATACGGTGAGAAATCGGCTGCGCAAAGGAAGGGCAGAAAGGGCGCAAGTGTAGCATGAGGTAAGACCATGGATAAGGTAATACGAAATTTTGCCATTGGCCTGGTACTGCTGATAATCTTCGCCCCGCTGGGGCTTCTGGCAGTTGGAGAGACATTTGGAGAATGGGGCAACGAGGAGCTCAAGGAGAAATTCGGACTTGTGCCAGAGGGATTAGAGAAGCTCTCAGGGCTCTGGAGCGCTCCATTGCCTGATTATGCCTTCCCAGATAGCGGCGATTCCATGAGTGTGGCTGCAGCTGCCTACATACTTTCTGCAGTGATCGGCGTCGTAATATGCGGTGGCCTGCTGTATTTCGTCGGAAAGAAGGTCGCCAAAGACTAGCGCCACGCTTTTATTTCATCCCTTTTTTATACCTTGATTCGCAGTTGATAGAGATCTAGGGATGCTGCCACGTGAATGGAGAATCATGATACCTGACTGGATGAAAGAAGTGGACATGGGGCCGTGCAAGTGCTCAGCTGTATATCACGGCAAGAAGGGCTTCGTCGGAAAGACGATTGACGGAATTTTCGGCTTCCTGGAGGATGCTTTTGTCTCCGAGAGCTACTCCAAAAGATCTGGCCTTCTGCAGAGCTTGGACCCAAGGGCCAAACTGGTATCCATTTTGGCCGTTGTATTCGCAACAAGCCTGGTCCAAGACCTAAAACTACTGATATTTGTATATGCATTGACGCTGTTGTTTGCATATCTCAGCAAGATCGATGTTGGATTTTTCATCAAGCGTGTCTGGTTATTCATCCCCATCTTTGCAGGCATCATCGCCTTTCCCATGATATTCAACATCTTCATACCAGGAGATCCGCTAATTCAGGTTGCATACTTGGGTGCAGGTGCACATCTCGGGCCGTTCGGGCTTCCGGATAGCATATACATCACCAGACAAGGAGTCGTCGCTGCTGTGATCTTCACCATGCGTGTTGCAACATGCGTATCAGCTGTGGTTCTGCTTTTCATAACCACACCTCAGCAGGTCCTCTTCAAGTCCTTGCGCACTGTGGGCGTTCCCAAGATATATGTCCTGACGCTGGAGATGGCCTATAGATACATTTTTCTGCTGATGGATCTGGTACGCGAGATGTATGTTGCCAAGAAAGCGAGGACAATTAAAGCCGGAGGCATCTTTGAGGAACAGAGGTGGGTTGGAGGGCGCATGGGCTACACGCTTATAAGATCTCTGGATATGAGCGAAAAAGTACATATGGCCATGGTGTCCAGGGGCTTTAGTGGCGACGTCAAGATCCTGCATGAGTTCAAAATGCACAACCGCGACTATGTTGCAGGGACTATGGCTATATCTTTGAGCATGGCACTGGTGCTGATTTCGCATGATATCGTCCGGATCTAAGAGCATGAAAACGATCTTTGATTTGAGGAATGTATCTTATTCATACGTTGGAAAAATCGATGCCCTGAAGGATGTGAGCTTGAAGATCGGCCTTGGGGAGCAGGTATCGGTAATAGGCTCCAACGGTAGCGGCAAATCGACATTGCTGGCGATTTTAAATGGGCTGATATATCCAACATCTGGAGATTTCTATGCATTCGACAACCATATAACTGAAGAGGTCTTCGATTCCATCAAGGACAATGAGTTCAGAACCTATTTTCGCACCAAAGTCGGATTTGTCTTTCAAAATTCTGATGTACAGCTCTTCTCGCCTACAGTCTTCCAGGAGATTGCTTTTGGACCCTTGCAGCTGAATATTTCGCCCGAAGAGGTCACGACCAGGGTCGAGAATGTCCTGGAGATGATGAAGATCACCAATCTCAGAGATCGAGCGCCACATACTTTGAGCGGTGGAGAGAAGAAGAAGGTATGCATAGCCTCTGTGTTGGTCAATAATCCAGATGTGCTTTTGCTCGACGAGCCCTCGGCTGGGCTGGACCCTCGGACTCAACTGTGGCTGGTAGAACTTTTACAGGAGCTGGGGGCGGCAGGCAAGACGATAATCACGGCGACCCACGACCTTGAAATAATCGACCAGATCAGCGAAAGGGCTATAGTCATGGGCGAAGATCACAGGGTTAAAAAAGATGGGAAGACAATTAAAGTGCTCGATGACATGGCACTCCTTCTGAACGTCAACCTCGTGCACGAGCACATGCACTTTCATGGAAAGACTGTGCATGAACACATCCACGCCCACATCGATGGTCACATGCACGAGCACGGAAAATAATTGATGATAGAGCAGCCCCGTTTCCTGCCTATGTCCCTCCAGGACTGCAAGAGCCTGGGGATAGATCAGTTGGACATAATTTTGATAACCGGAGATGCCTATGTCGATCATCCCTCTTTTGGAACGGCTCTGATCGGGCGGGTGCTCTGGGATGCGGGATATTTTGTGGGGATAATCGCTCAACCAGACTGGAGGTCGGCTGACGATTTTCGGACTTTAGGAAGGCCGAGGCTCTTCTTTGGCGTGTCCTCTGGCAACGTGGATTCCATGGTGAACAACTTTACACCGAATCTGAAGCGCCGCAGCTCGGACGTCTACTCGCCAGGCGGCGCCCTGCGTCGACCGGACAGGGCGACGATCGTCTACGCCAACAAAGTCCATGCCCTCTATCCAGACCTTCCGATCATCCTGGGCGGAATCGAGGCAAGTTTACGCAGGTTTGCCCACTATGATTACTGGTCAGACTCTGTCCGGCAGTCCATCCTGGCGGATGCGCCAGGCAGCCTGCTGGTCTATGGCATGGGCGAGAACCCTCTCAAGGAGGTGGCTTTGAGGATGGAAATGGGCGAGCAAATTGAGGAGATCAGGGACGTGGCAGGGACTGCTGTCAAAGAGGAGGTGAGATGCTGGCGAGCGGCGCAGCATGACGATGATTGTGTAGCAATCCCAAGTTTTACAGAAGTCTCCTCAGATATTCGAAAATATGCCAGGGCTTTCGCGCTGCACTATGGGGAGCAGGATCCTTTTTTAGGGCGTGCAGTGGTCCAGCCGCATCCCAAGACTGTCATCATCCAGAACAAGCCAGCTCGACCTCTGACGAGCGCTGAGCTGGATCACATCTACGAGCTGCCCTTCAGACGCGAGGCCCATCCAAAATACCGGGAGGCAGTCCCAGCACTTGAGCCCGTGAGGTTCTCTATCACCAGCCATAGGGGCTGTTTTGGCTCCTGCTCTTTTTGTGCGCTGACCCACCACCAGGGCAGGATAGTGCAGAGCCGCAGCATTGACTCCATCGTTCGCGAGGCCACCAGGCTCACCGGCATGAAGGGCTTCAAGGGAATCATTCAGGATGTAGGCGGGCCTACTGCAAATATGTACGGCCTGACCTGTCCGCGATGGAAACACGGAGCATGCCCCGACAAGCTATGCTCTGCACAGTGTCCCAGCCTCAACAAGGATCACGCCCAGCAGGTTCAGTTGCTGCGCCATCTGCGCAAAGTGCCGGGCGTTCGGAAGGTCTTCATCAGCTCAGGGATTCGACATGACCTCGTGCTGGCAAATTCCTCAGACTACCTCCATGACCTCTGCCAGTATCACGTATCAGGCCATCTGAAGATCGCGCCTGAGCACATCTCGCGCACTGTTACTGAATGCATGCATAAGCCGCCCGTGGAGGTTCTGGATGCCTTCTGTAAACGATTTCGAAGGGTCTCGGAAGAGCTGGGGCGCGAGCAATATCTTCTGCCATACTTCATGTCCGGGCATCCTGGCTGCACCATAAAAGACATGATCCAGCTGGCAGAGTATTTGCGAGATCACCACATGTACACGGAGCAGGTGCAGGACTTCACCCCTACGCCCATGACTGTGTCCACGACCATGTACTACACTGGCCTGGATCCATTCACCCAAAGAAGTGTGCATGTTCCAAAGGGACGGGAGAAGAGAATACAGCGGGCCATCTTGCAGTACAGGGATCCGAGAAACTACGGTCTCGTCAGAGAGGGATTGAGGATGGCAGGGCGCGAGGATCTGATCGGCGATGAAAGTGGGTGCCTCGTTCCTCGAACTGAGGGACCATCGAGAGGGCCTAAAGCAAAGAGGCGCAAAGGAAGATAGCCTTTTTCGATGTTTCAGCACATCATCTTATCGAAGCACTCCTGGCAGACCATCTTGCCATTGGCTGTCCTGCCCCGGATTTCCATGAAGCTCTCGCCGCACTCCTGACAGCGCACAGAGGGATGAATCCTGGCCTTCTCGGGCGTTGGGATCTCGACCTCTCTCACGGAGAGGATCTCCTCGTCGGGCGCTGTCAGGATCTTTTTGATGGCATCCTCTCGCAGCAGATCGAGCTTTTGCTTTTCTGCAGGTGAGAGAGCTCCATTCAAATACCTCTTTCTCAGATCATCCATGCCCTCGAAGACATCGCCCTTGAAATAGATGCGCAACGCTTTGCCGTTGTTGCGGGAGTATATGGTAAATGCCTGCTTTCCAAAGTCTTTGAAGATCAAGTTGCCCTTTCCAAAGGTGCAGCCCAAGGCGGCCTGCAATGCATCCACGCTGCAGGAGTTGTTTTCTGCGATGCATACAAGCTCTTCATCTACGGATCTTGGATAGTGTTCTTTCACATATTTCGCCACCCTGTAGCCTATAGCGAGGCCAGGGCAGATGTGGCCGTGAAACTTTGCAACCTCTTTGAAGTCTTCATCCATTTGAATCACCAAAGGTTTTCCGATAGCAAATCCGC
>JAAZNX010000066.1 GCA_012798025.1 Methanothrix sp.
CGTCATGATCTGTACATTCGGAGACAAACAGGATGTTCGTTGGTGGATGGAGCATCATCTGCCATTGCGCCAGGCCATAGACCGCAATGGTCTTATGACCAAGATCGCCGGTCCTTATTCAGGCCTATCAGTGGATGAGACCAAGAAGAAGATCATCCAGGATATGAAGGACAAGGAGATAATCTTTCGGCAAGAGCCTCTGGAGCAGAACGTGGGCCTCTGCTGGAGGTGCAAGACGCCCATCGAGATCCTGTCCGAGCGGCAGTGGTTCGTGAAGATCGACCCCGAGGAGATCAAAAAGACTGCTGATGAGATTCAGTGGATACCGCCACACATGCAGGTGCGCCTCACGAACTGGGCGGACTCTGTGGAGTGGGACTGGTGCATCTCCAGGCAGAGGATCTTCGCCACGCCCATACCTGTCTGGTACTGCAAGAGCTGCGGAGAGGTGCTTGTGGCAAAAGAGGAGTGGCTTCCTCTCGATCCCACTCAAACAAAGCCGCCTGTGAAGTGCAAGTGTGGCTGCGAAGAATTCATTCCCGAGAAGGATGTCCTGGATACCTGGATGGACAGCTCCATCTCAGCACTCGCAGTAGCGGGCTGGCCTGACAGGAAGGATCTACGCATGCCCACCCAGCTCCGGCCGCAGGGGCACGACATCATCCGTACATGGGCATTTTACACAATCTTGCGCTGCAAGTCGCTGCTGGGCATCAAGCCATGGGATGCGATCCTCATCAACGGCATGGCCCTTGGCGAGGATGGGCACAAGATGTCCAAGTCCCTGAACAACTTCATCCGTCCCGAAGAGGTCTTCGAGACACATGGCGCTGATGCTCTGAGGCAGTGGGCAGCCATGGGCGGCAGCCCCGGAAACGACATAATGTTCCAGTGGAAAGAGATCACAGCAGCAAGCCGATTCCAGCAGAAGCTCTGGTCGATTTACCGCTTCGCCCGCCCATTCATGGCCCAAACGGACGGGAGGCCAGGGCAGGTGGACCGGTGGCTCCTTGCTGAGCTGGATCGGCTTGTTTTTGCCGTCACGAACTTCATGGACAATTTCCAGTTCGACGAGACCATCAAGGCGATCAGGGCTTTTGCCTGGGAGACGCTTGCAGACAATTACATCGAGCTGGTAAAGGCCCGGCTCTACGGACCTGACTGTGTTGAAAAGAGAGCAGCTCAAAATACGCTTTACACAGCTATTGAGACATTGAGCCGCCTCATGGCGCCCATCATGCCATTCCTATCCGAGGAGATCTACCACTCCCTGACAGGCGGGAGCGTTCATGTGCAGAGCTGGCCAAAGCCTTTGGGAGTGGCAGCAGATCCCGCAGGACTGGCAATCAAGGAGATTGCTGCTGCACTTCGCCGCTATAAATCTGAGAAAGGAATGGCTCTGAACTCACCTCTGCCAGGGATAGTGGTGTACTCGGACCTGGGCCTGGAGACCGTCGATTTACAGGGCGTTGCCAACTCTCCAGTGGAGAGCAGGATCGGGAAGCCCGAGGTGGAGATAAAGCCCGTTGCTGTGAAGCCCCAGATGAAGGTCCTTGGCCCTATGTTCAAGGACAGGAGTCGAAAGATCATAAAAATCCTGAATTCCATGGATCCTGCAGAGGTTGCCGAGCAGAAAGCCTCCGGATGCATCAAGGTCGATGTGGACGGCGAGGTGATCGATTTGCCACCTGTTGCAGTGGAGCTGGTTGTGGAGACCCTCTCAGCCGGTGAGGCAGTCGACGTTCTTACAGTAGGCGATGCAACGGTGCTGGTACGAAAATGATCGAGGTTGAGGTCAAGGCACGCGCCAGAGAAGACACAAAGGATGCAATCGTGGCCCTGGGCGCAGTGCCGATTGGCACAGAGAACCATCATGACCTCTATTTCAATTCTCCACACAGAGACTTCAAGAAAACAGATGAGGCTTTGCGCATCAGAATCAAAGAGGATGGGGCGCGCCTGACCTACAA
>JAAZNX010000144.1 GCA_012798025.1 Methanothrix sp.
GTGCCCATCATTCCCATCACCACATTTTCTCGTGCAGTTGGAGGAAGGATCTGCGAAAAGTATGTCGCTTTTGGAGCCTGGACCACCAAACTCTTCGGGCTGCTGGTGATAGCAGTGGGCATGTTTTATGCTGCAAGGTATCTTGGCATCTTGCTGTGGTGATCTGCTGCGATAGCCGGGGTCTTGAGAGAGCAGACGAGCGACGTATCCCAAAACATCTTTATAATTTCCAGCATAACTGCTCTTTTATGAAAACAGTCTTTTCAATTTCGCTGTTAATGCTCCTTTTGCTCCTGACAGGAGATGCATGCGGGTCTTACTGGTTCAAGGTGATCGATGTCTCGCCCATCAGTCTGACTCCAAACAGCGAGACAAATTTCACAGTGGCTGTGAAGGGCTTGGGGAGCAATGGGGCTTATGTGGAACTTGTCTTCAAGAACATGAGCGAGGGTCTTAGTGTCGTCTGTCCCAAAATGATCAAGTACATCTTTCCGGCAGGCATCACCAGGTACAACTGCACGCTAAAAGCCGGAGATATAGCCCCAGGCAACTATTCTTTTGTGGTGGATGTTGCTGCATTGGGTGCTCCATCTGGCAAGAAGACCGCCTATGTTGATGTTCTTTCAGCTATGAACGAGAAAGCCATCGGAGATCAGCTAGATTCAGTCTCAAATGAGCCCAGTTCGACAGCTCAAGATCAGGCCAAAAGAACGCCTGCTCCAGGCGCGTTACTGGTGATCATCCTAGCCTTGCTGGCCTATTGGAGGATGAAATGGTGAGGATGTGAAGGTATATAAAAATCTATTTTTATAATATTATTTTCGAAAACTATTTATCTATCAGTTGTTACTACTAATACGGTGAGTAATACGAGAACAGCCTTGATGCCAACTCAGCTTCTTTGGGATAATGGCCATGAGCGCGAGTGCGGAAGCGATCGACAATTCCATTTAAGTTTTTTAATTGTGAGATAGACATGATAATTATGAAAGGAATTGCGCTGTTATCAATGCTCATGGCGCTTTTAGCTATTGCGTCGGCCCACTCACTTTATGCTGAGTTTGCAGAGAAACCAACCCTGCAATCTGATATGAAAGTCTGGATCGCCTACGGTCACGGAGGGGAAGCTGATTCCGAACTCCTCGACCTGCCTGTAGCAAGGTTGATCTCGCCAGAAGGCAAGATAGCCGACCTCGTCCTCGAGCCCTACAAATCCGGCCTCCTGGGAAGGATATCGCCAGGCGAAAAAGGATGCTACATTCTGGATTTGCAGGCAGAGTCCACCCTCTTTGATCCCATGTGGTACGGTTCTTCCGGCAACAGGAATCTGGTAGAAAAGTATGCCAGGGCTCTCATACCTGTGCAGTCTGGCCGTGGATTTGACTGGTCAGACGGCAAAGGATTGGAGATCGTGCCCGAAACGGATCCTTACGGCCTCAAGTCCGGAGATGAGTTCAAGGCCAAAGCTTTCTGGAACAAAAAGCCCATCGCAGGCAGCTACAGCGCTATTGTGACGAGAATCCCAGAGGACATTTTGGTGGTGCAGCATGCAGAGAAGACCGAAATGGAGGGCAGCTCCCCAGACGGTTCATTGAATCTCCGGCTAACTCGTCCTGGCTTGTGGGTCTTGAGCTTTGAGGCCACCATCGACGAGAAGGGGGTCTGGAAGGCCAATGCAGATGACCTACAGGGTCATTATAAAGCAGGCGACGATCTTGAGTACGATCAGATAGCTCCCACTGGCTTTCTTACATTTTGGGTAGAGAAATAGAGGGGGCAAAGACTTTGGTGCACATCGCCGACGGAGTTCTTCCAGCATGGATGCTTGCGGCAGGCTTTCTAGCTACCAGCGTGCTGCTTTATTTTTCTCTGTATAAAATAGATGCCGAGGAGATACCCAAGATCTCGCTGGTGACCGCTGCCCTCTTCGTGGCCAGCCTGGCTCATTTTCCAGTTGGACCGACATCAGTTCATCTGCTACTGGATGGCCTTGCAGGTATGATGCTCGGCAGAAGGGCTTTTGTGAGCGTCTTCGTGGCACTGGCCTTGCAGGCTGCTTTTTTTCAGCATGGGGGACTGACAGCACTGGGAATAAACGCCTTGAACATGGGAATTCCTGCCCTTCTGGCCTGGCAGATCTTCAGGCGACGTTACGCATTTGAGTTGCCCAGCAGAGAGTTTGCCTTTGGAGCTCTGGCTGGCGGAGCGGCTGTCCTTTTGGCGGCTTTGATGGTCTTCGCCGAGCTTTTGGCCATAGGTGAAGGCTTTCGCGAGATTTCCATACTGGTCTTGGCATCTCATGTTCCTGTCATCCTTGTGGAATGTGTGGTGAGCGGGTCTGCTGCAGGATATCTGGCCACAACTCGCCCTGAGATGTTATGCACAACGAACTATGCTCAAATTTGAGGTGATGGATATTGAAGAGATTGATTTTGGCGATTCTTGTTCTGGCCCTGGTCCTTGAGACTGTACCAGCCTTTGGCCACAGGATGTTCATAGGCCAGAGAGTGACAGTTGACCTGTACGCCGTCTTTGATGACGGCGAACCGGCAAAGGATTCGTCTGTTCAAGTTTTCAGGGACGGAGAGCTCTACGCCGAGAATAAGACCGACTCCACAGGAAGGTTCAGCTTGGTTTTGCCTGGAAAGGGCACAGGAGACTGGAAATTCCTTGTGTCTGGAGGAGGACATGAAGAGACAGCAACTATCTACATTGCGAATGATAACGGCAAGACGGCTGCTGCAGCTTTTGCTCTGGTAGCTGTACCTGTTGCCTTGATCTGGTGGCGGCGTTCCAGGAGGTAGCAATGCAGATTACACCAAGAGCCATTTGGGCGGGCATGGCTGCAATGCTGCTCCTGTCAGCTGGCACGGCCGATGCTCACAGGATGCTCCTTGGCTACAAGGTGAATGAGCTGCAGCTCAAGGCCATGTATGATGATGGAACTCCTGCTCAGGGCGCCGAGGTTGTGGTACACAAGGATGGACAGATGATCTACAATGGCACCACAAATGACGAAGGGGAGCTTTTATTTCACCCGGAGGACGACCTTGGAACCTTGACATTCATCAGCAGCGCCGCAGGACACAGGGCACAGCTCAGCCTGAACATCGAGCAAGAGAAGACTGACGCAGAGATGCCACTTGCTGCCAGAGTTGCAGCAGGGCTTGGTTACTTGCTTGGAGTGGCAGGCATCTCCATGATCTATGTCACCCGCAAAAAGGGCAGATGACCGAAGTAGTTATCAGAAGGGTGAGAAAAAGGCCGATGAACCTCGAGCTAAACTCTTGCTGCCGCTCTACGATTCATGATTGGGAGCCGCGGTCGCGGATTGTATCTATGGGCCTTCTTTTAATTTCAATTGTCACCTTGCAAAGTCTGGCCCTCGCGTTCTTGGGCCTGGTAATCTCTTTTGGATTCCTTGTCCTCTCTCGCACCTCCTGGAAGCATGTTGCAAGCAACTTGCGGTGGCCTTTGCTCTTCTTTATGCCGTTTCTTCTGGTTTTGCCCTTCACAGTGGAGGGCGAGACCGTCGCATCCCTATGCAATCTCTCGGCCAGCCGCCAGGGATCTCTTCTGGGTTTTTTGATCTTTCTCAAAGGCTTTGCAGCCGTAATACTTGCTCAGGTGTTGCAAGGAAGCAGTCCCCTCTCCGTCACTGCCCTGGCATTGAGGGACCTTGGCATTCCGGATTCACTGGTGCAGATCTTCCTCTTCACGTATCGCTACATCGATCTTCTTGGCCAGGAGCTCGTCTCATCTTTTCGCTCAATTTCTGCGCGAGGATTTGAGTGGCAGTCGAACAGCAGGACAGCAAAAGTCTACGGCAACGCCTTTGGAGTGCTGCTCCTTCGCAGCCTTGCCCGCTCTGAGAGGATGTTCTTTGCAATGGTCTCCAGGGGTTACAATGGACATCTCCCCGCGATCAAGGCGAGAAGGATGAATCTTTGGGATTGGGTGAAGGCATTGTCTGTGGTTGTCATTGCGCTGGCTTTGCAGTTTCCAGGAGTGATGGGATGGAGTATGCTGTAGAGGTTGAGAGCCTCTGCTATAGCTATCCTGGCGGTGATATGGCCCTGCAAGACGTCTCTTTCCGGCTGCGTCGGGGCGGCTCTCTTGGCCTTCTGGGGCCGAATGGTGCCGGAAAGTCCACGCTGCTGCTGCATCTGAACGGACTTCTGATAGGAACAGGATCAGTCAGGATCATGGGCAAAAGAGTCGTCAAGGATAACCTTTACTGGGTTCGAAAGAAGGTGGGCATGGTCTTTCAGGATCCCGAGGATCAGCTCATCATGCCGAGCCTGTGGGAAGATGTGGCCTTCGGGCCCAGGAACCTGGGACTCGAGGAAGATGAGGTAAAAAAAGAGACCCTCTGGGCCCTGCAAGCAACAGGCCTGGCCGATCTGGCGCAGCGTTCGCCCAGGTCCTTGAGCTTCGGACAGAAGAAAAGGGCGGCCCTGGCTACAGCCCTCTCAATGCGGCCGAAGATCCTGGTGCTGGACGAACCAACGTCGAATCTTGACCCAAGGTCAAAGAGAGATGTTGTGGCACTCATGAAAAGCCTCAAAGAGAGCGGCACGACGATAATTTTCTCGACACACGATGTAAACTTAGTTCCGTTGCTGGCAGATGAGGTCCTGCTATTGAATCGAGGAGTAGTGGCCGTAGGAAAGACACAAGAGATTCTGAGCGAGCGCAAGCTTCTGGAGGAGCAGGGACTTGAGATGCCCCTATTCGCCGATCTTTTTGATGAGCTGCGATCTGATGGCAAATACAGCGGGCCATTGCCTTTCACCAAAGAAGAGACCAGAAAGGCCATTCGTAGGATCACAGACAAATTGAATTATTCAATCTAGTAACACAGATATGATGAAATAAGATAATAGAAAATTATTTATCAATTGAGTGTTATTATTGTATCGGTGATTAACACGAAATCTGGGTTAATAGTCTGCCTGCTACTGATTGTGGCGATGACCATGAATGCCAGCTCGCATAGCCTATGGGTAGAATCAAGGGACATGGCCAAGGTTGGAGATTCTCAAGTAGCATATTCGCTTTTCGGCCATCCATCTTCATCGACTGGAATGTATGTGCCGCTTATGGAATCCTATTTCCTCAAGACACCTGATGGCAAGAAGCTTGATCTGAAAATGGAAAATGGTACCTGGTTGCCAGGCTTTGGATGGATGAACTATTCATATTGCGACATTGCCCTTGACCAACCAGGAGACCATATTCTTGCATCGATAAGAGCGCCAGGCGTCTATGATCCTGCATGGCATGGTGGCGAAAGCAGTCCGCAACTGGTTTGTGATTATGCCAAGGCTATTATTCATTGTGGGGATAAGTCCAGCTCAGATTGGGATGCAGGATTCCCTCTGGAAGTGGTATTGGATAAAGCTCCATATGAGATGAAAGCCAAAGATAATCTGACAGGAGCGATCAAATTCGAGGGAAAGCCCATTAAAGCCAATTACACTGCATGGTACTGGACAGAGGACTCCAATGCTCAGAAGGGAAATTCGAATGAGAACGGCGAGTTCGATATCGCTCTTACAAAATCTGGCCCATGGATAATTGAGGCGAGCTGCACCGTCGATCAGCCGGGCAACTGGACTGCAACCTACTCGAGTGCACACTACAATGCTGGGGAGTCAGTACCATATCAAAAGGTTTGGTATAGAAGCACAGTTACTCTCTGGGTGAGATAGCCCATTATCTTTGGATCATCGCTTCCGATGAAAAGCTCCTGCCGTGTACTGTTTTTTCATCCTTCTTACATGAGGCAGGAGCATCATGGGTGTTTCATGTGGGTAAATTGAATTTGAGGTTTCCTGTCCTCAAATAAATAGTAGTAATGAAATTTCTAGTTGATCTAAATCCTCTTGCGCTATCCTTTGCAGCCTGAATTATGCTGTTAGTTCCTTTAGGGATTCCGTTATCTATTTTTGTTTTGATATAATTTGTTATGCCCGTCCAATGCTGCTTGATTGTTTTTGCGCATTCGATTACAGGATCAAGCCTACTATGTGTCGCCCAAAAATACCATTTCTTTAAATAATTTTCTGCAGATTTATGATACTTATAGCTCCAAAAATCGCGAAGAGCTAACTTGATGCTATACGCCTTCATCGTCTTAAGTCTGAGATCTTTCAACGGCTTTAATGTCTTTTTTTGGTTTTAAGTAAGATTTTCTGGATTCTTTAGCCAAATATATCTAGTATTTTTTAGTAAAAAGTTGTTAGATTGTTCTTCTCTTCGGACCTGATCGACTGCTTCATTCATGAGCTTCATTACATGAAATTTATCAAAAGTTATTGAGGCTTTAGGGAAGTTATTCTCTATGCCAGATATAAATGCAGGAGACATATCACAGCAGAAATTTGTGATGTTTTTGCAAGATCCGTGATGCTGCTCTAAATCATCTTTGAACGACTCGATAGTTGCTGCATTTTTGCCTTCGCATGCGTATATTACTTTTGATTTATCAAAATATATAAATACTGTCACATATTTATGGCCTTTAGCTCTCGACGTCTCGTCAACGCCAACTGATTTAACCTCAGACAGATTCTCTTGAGACCTGGCTTGCTCAACGTAAAATCCGATAACTCGCCATATCCTTGTATCATGTTCATCAATCATTTCAGCGATAGAAGACACTGTCATATTCTGAGACATTAGGACGATAAGGACATCCATGAGCAATGTGAATCCGCTACTTTTCCTGGCCCAGGGAACATTGATTTGCTTCACTCCGCAGTCTTCACACTCAGTACGGGGAACGCGGCAATGGATATAAGTTTTAAACTGGAAAAAGTTCAAATGACGCCATGTTCGCTCAATAGTATCATGAACACTGCAGTTTGGGTTTCCACATTTGGGGCAAGAGAACTTGCTCCCAGATTTGAAATCTACGTGAATATCAAGCTGCTTTCCTTCGGCACTAAATTCTATTTGAGAAATGTACCAAGGATCTTCAAGATTTAGAGCTATTTTAAAGAGGGCTTCCTGTGAGATCGACACAAGACATTTTCTAGTAGGAGTTGCTATAAAGACTTACCCAGCCACCCATAGAAAATAGCGAAGAGCCCAGTGATCTTTAGTAAAGACTCGAGATGGGGATATGAGATTCTTCAAGCAAAGCTCTGCAATCCATTCGGAGTCCAGCGAGTCTGCCTTTCTCCCAGGAATATGCTTGATCTGATAGGCATTCGCCAGAATGAAATTTGCAGATCCCTCTAAAACATGGTAAATCGGAAGCCAGTAATTGCCTGTAGATTCCAAGGCGACCTTCTGGCAACCATTCTCCTTCAGCCAATTATTGAACTTCAAAAGATCTTCCAGGCATGTTTCAAATCGATTCTGAAGCTTCAAGCCGTCGCTGGAAAGAATAGTAGCCACAATGAACTTGTTATGTACCTCCACCCCGCAAGCTATTTCTCTTTTTCCAGACATTATGCCCTCGCAGTTGCGATATGGGTAGATGAGTTAACCTTGGTGGTGAATTACCATTCGCGTTCAGTGACGCATTTAGGTGCTCAAGAAGTCTGGCCACTTTATATGACGGGATCCAAGTCCCGAACTAAATTGCAGCCTTCACCACCCATATCAATACTACGATCTGTAGCAGCGGTTTTCATAGTTTCGGGTACGAATCAGGGATTCATGTTTGCTTTCTGTGGCAAAAGTTACAGATTACAGGGTCTCTTTAGATCCAAAGGTCCACCTGGCCCTGGAGGTGTTGGCAGCTCAGAAGCATGCCAGCATGAA
>JAAZNX010000110.1 GCA_012798025.1 Methanothrix sp.
AGGTAGACACTGCCCTGTCCAAGCTCGAAAAATTCCCTGTGTGGTGAGGCGCAATGAGTTATTTTTTGGCGAAGAGCCAGTTTTTATCTGTCGGTAGCCCTGTTGCCTCTTGCCTTTACGGCAATAAACCATCTAGCTAAGCTCGCGGCCATCAGGGCTGTTTCTCCCCGGTCGTAGGCAGGCGTAAGCTCGTTTATATCAAAACCCACAGCTCGCGTAGCTACGCGCTCTATTACTCTCTTGACGTCCCAGGAGGTCAGGCCAAAAGGCTCTGGGTTGCCGACCGCTGGAGCATAAGCAGGATCGAGGGCGTCAAGATCGAGGGAAAGATATAGCTGCTCGCAGCTGAGGCTCTCCAGTGCCGCATCCAGCACAAAATCAACCCCCATTTCCCTCACCTCGCGACTTGTGAAGAAACGAACTTCATTTTCCGCTGCGAAAGAATGCTCCTCTTTGGAACCGCTGCGAATTCCGATTGAGACATAGGATTTCACGCCCTCAATCTCCAGGATCCTTCGGCTGGTGCAAGCATGGTTCAACTTAGTGCATCCATATTCCTCACGCAGATCCATGTGAGCGTCCAGCACCAGCACGCCCAGCTCGCAGCGGCGTTTTTGAACCAATCCCCCGATGATCGGAGGCGCAATGGAGTGCTCACCACCCAGAAAAACAGGGACAGAACTCTCAGGCAGCAGGTCGATTCCCTCTTTTATGGTCTCCCAGGCATATGCCGGGTCAGATCCCAGCTCCATGTTGCCCAGGTCACAGATATTGAGCTTTGCCAGATCCACATCACAGTCGCGCTCGTAGCTCTCAAAGTTGAGAGAGGCGAGCCGGATGGCGTTTGGACCCTCTCTCGACCCAGATCTGAAGGATGTAGTGGAATCGAAGGGCAACCCAATGACCACATAATCTGCACCCTCCAATTCCCCAGATGCGTCGGCAAAGCCACACTTCTGGAACATACAAATGAATAAAATGACTTAGCGCAGGTCCAGTTTCGTCCTGCCCATAACGAAGAGGTATGGAACCTCCTTGCCTTCCTCGATCTTCGGTTTCTGATCCTCGGTGATTGGGACGTCTACTGTAGAGAAATCGCCCATGTCCATAAGCTGCACAGATGTGTCACCGATAGACAGAACCTGGCCAGTCTTGCGCACAACTGTAGGCACATAGATCTTTGTGGTGACCGGCGAGACGATAGATCTTTTTTGGTTGTCAAAGATGCCTATGGCGTCCACCCTCGCCTTGGCCGAGCCGTGCTTCCCTGGTTTGGAGTGGGATATGCTCTTGATAATACAGGGCTCCTCATCGATGATTACGTATCTTCCTTCTTTCAGCTCTCTGACCTCAACCTGCTCCTTCATTTCATCACTCCTAGCGACGAATGCAACTCTCCTATTTAAAGGATGTCTTTCATACGCGCTAGCGCCACCTCAAGCTGTGGGCGTGCTGCAGCGTAGGATAGACGTATGTGCTCTTTTCCACCCGGCCCGAAGGCCGATCCGGGAACCACGATAACTCCTGCTTTGGTCAGGCGTGCGGCAACTTCATCGCCATCACCCACACGTGGGAATAGGTAGAAAGCACCATCAGGGACGACGAGGTCCACGCCCATCTCCTGGAAGCCCGATACCATCAAATCCCTTCTGCTGCGAAACTCATCCCTCATCTGAGCGACACAGTCCTGCGGCCCGGTTACTGCAGCCAGGGCTGCCATCTGAGA
>JAAZNX010000136.1 GCA_012798025.1 Methanothrix sp.
AATATTATATTTCGTAGGCCTGATGGCCATTGGAGCTCTGGCCTCGAAGAAGATCAAGAACTCAGAGGACTTCCTTGTGGCAGGAAGAAATCTGGGCTTCTGGACCTTTACGCTTCTGGTTGTGGCCAGCATCTGCAGCGGTATGACGATCCTTGGAGTCGCAGGCTTGGGTTTTGCCACAGGCTGGCCAAGCATCTGGGAGCAGATATTCGTGCCGCTGTCCGCTGCAGTGTGCATACTGTTCTTCGGGACAAAGCTCCATGCCGTTTCAGCCAAAACTGGTTATGTGACGGTACAGGACTATTTTGCTCACAGATTCTACAGTCCCAAGGGAATTCGCGGCACATCAGCAATCATAGGAATTCTGATATCAATAATCTACCTTGTAGGGCAGTACATCTCCATCAGCATGGTCCTATCATGGCTCTTCAAGATACCTTATCAATGGGCACTGTTGATAGGAGCAGTCATCGTCATGGGCTACACCATCCTGGGCGGGTTGTACGCCATAGGCATGGCCTCCCTGGTACAGGGCATAATGATATTATTGGGTGTGCTGCTCGTCGGTCCTGTCGTCATTATGGCTGCAGGTGGCATGACTCACATCAACACCGTCTTGGCAGGCATCGACGTCAACATGACGCATCTATGGTATCCTCAGATACATCCGCCTTACGCCAAGTACGCCTTCCTGACGCCTGAGTACCTGGCGTCTTTCTTCTTCCTGCTCACTTTCGGCCTTGCTGCAGCTCCGCATGTGGTGAACAACGTCCTGGCTGCAAGGGACTTCAAATACTTCAGGTGGGCGCCTCTGGCGGCTTTCGTTATCTACGCAGTGATCATGTATCTGTGTAAGATATCCGGTTTTGCTGCTCTGTCAATGGTGCATGATAAGATGATAACCATGCCAACAGGAGTTGCCAACCCCTCGGACTACTGCTTTATCGTAGCTGCGCAATACGTCTTCCCAGGCATATTTGCTCCTCTGGTCGCCATAATCGTCCTGTCGGCTGTCATGTCCACTACGGACAGGCTGATGCTGACAATCGGAAGCTACGTGAGCTGGGATGTTTACAAGCAATTCATAAACCCGGATGCTTCAGAGGAGGCGATCACATTGCTCAGCAGGGCTGCAATTTTGTTCTCCACTCTCATCACCCTTTATCTGGCCTGGTCCAATCCGCCGGAGCTCCTGGCCTGGCTCATCTGGATGGCCATAGGTGTTATGCTTGCCTGCTTTGTGACCCCGCTGTTTGCCGGTCTGTACTGGCGAAGGGCCACCCGCGAGGGCGCGATAGCTTCCATGATCGTGGGTCTGGTAGGAGTCTTCGCCTTCAGCTACTGGGCGAAGTACATTGCTGCCATGCCCATGCACCCCAGCATTTACGGATTCGCGCTATCGGTGGTAGCAATGATATTTGTGAGTCTGATCACCAAGAAGCCACCCGAGAAGGTGCTGGAGGAGACAAATACTGGAATGTACATCCGCAAGTTTCGGCGTTAGCCTGCTCCCATGGGCAGGCTAAGCGATAAGATCTAATATCACGAAGGGATAGTGAATTCGGACAGGGCCCGTGGTCTAGCTGGTTATGACATCGCCCTTACACGGCGGGGATCACGCGTTCAAATCGCGTCGGGCCCATATCATTTTTCAGATTAGAAAGACTGCAAGCAACCCTGCGATTGCCATCGGCACAAAGATGACTGCAACCTTGTTGCCGAACTCGACGCTGCCAAGGATGTATGCTATTGCAAGCTTGACCAATGTGTTGGTTATGGCTGCAAGAGCAATTGATGTGACCGCCACATTTGGATTTACTGTTGATTGGGCAAGCGTTGCCATGGATAGGGTTATGGCATCGACATCCGCAAGGCCTGCGATGATGCTCGCTGCGTAAGTCCCGGCGTTGCCAAAGTAGAGGCTCGCGAGCTTCGAGGCTAAAAGCACAATGGCGAAGAGAGCGCCGAACTTCAACGCGGGGACAATTCTGAAGGGATCTTTTATCACTACATCTCTTCCTTTGATCGGACGTTTCCTGATCATCAGCAGGTATGATAGGACTACGCCCACAATCGTCATAATCACGAGAGGCGGCAGGAGCGAGATGAATAGAGCTCTATTCACCACCAGCACTATGAAGAGAACCCTTGGAAACATGGTGCAGCTTGCAATCGCCGTGGCGAAGGCTGCAGAGGGGGCGATCTCTCTGTTCTCTTTTGCTTCAGATGCCATGGCAGATGCCAAAGCTGTACTAGAGGCGATGCCTCCCAAAATGCCTGTCAGGCTCAGGCCCCTCTCAGTGCCCAGAATGCGGATCAGTACATAGCCTACGTAGCCGATGAGGCTGACCAATACAACGAAGAGCCAGATTTGTCTTGGATTTAGGACGCCCCAGGGGTCAGGCGGCGTTTCAGGCAGCAGCGGATAGATCACAAGGGCTATTATTCCCATTTTGAGGGTATCCAGCAGGTCGGTCTCGCTCAGAGCCTCGACATAACGGTGTGTGATTGCTCGCGTGGCCAGGATCCAAGTGGTAAGGATGGCCAAGGCTACAGCCAATTGGATGCTGTCTGGAAAACTGCTGAGCATTCCAAGGACAAAGGTAACTACTGCGGCTACTGCACCTGTAAAATCGATTCTGCCAAGAGCTGTGACGGACGAGGCATAGCCTGCGCCAACGAGGATGGTAAAGGTGGCCAAAGCTGCGATAGCAAAGCCAGAGCCATATTCGACAGATAGCGTCGCAGATAGAGCACCAAGCAGAGCAATCAAGATAAAGGTGCGCAGCCCTGCTACTCCTCGAACATTATCCTCAGCTAGACGGCGCTGGCGTTCTGTGCCGATGAGAGCACCGATGAGCAGGGATACGAGAAAGGGATAGATGTCAACAAAGTTCATCACATAATTCGCCATTCCACTAGTTAATAATTTTTACTGGTCGAACTTTTCGCAAAGTTGGATCCTCGCTATTTGGAGGGCTTCAGGATTCTTTCGTAGCGCTGCACCACTCTCTCCAGGATATCCATATCATATGGCTGGTGAGCAGGCACCTGGATGTCCGCATCCATCTTCGCAGAATCTGGGGCTGCACGTAGGCCGTCCTCCTGAACTGCAATGCGAAGATCGCGGGCTATGTCCTCGATCATAGGAGTCAGCGGCTTGATAGGCTTGGCGCTCTTTGCCCTTTCCCTGAATCTGTGTAGCAGTGAGTCCACCTCGGCCACAAGCGGCTCGACATCTCCTGATCCTGCTGCCTGGCATATCCTCTCAGCGCTATTCTTTAGCTGGGAAAGCGTGCGAATGCTCGCCTCCAGAATCTCGCCAGAGTAATGCTCCCTCACCCGATCTGCATAGCCTGGGGCCAGAACGAGAAGCTCTATCTCCTTCAACTTCGACAGGTCCTCAGCCTTTGGATTGTAAGGGTTTACTACTATGAAGTCAAGGCCCAAGCGCAGTGCCAGGCTCTTGTACATGGGCGAGACGCCGATCAGCTTCTTGTCCTTGAGCAGTGCCCTTCTCACAGCCTGTGGATTGCATGATTCTAGGCCAAAGTAATCGGCAAAGGCTCTGGTCGTTGTGAGGAGCTTGGTTCTTCCTATCTTTTCGGCACTGATGAGCCCTCTTTTCTCCAACTCCTTCACATGAACGTAGCTCTTGTTGCCCCTGATCTCTACCAGATCGCTTTGCTTGAGAGGCTGCTTGTATGCGATAATGGCCAGAGTTCTGATGAGCGGCGCCTCGATCTCCCTGGGGGCCAGTGGGACGACCACACGGGCCAGACGCGATCGAACCTGCATTGCGAAACCATCGCCGATGTCCTTGACCTCAAGGCCGGAGGCGCGAAGGTTGTATTCAGCCGCAAGGTCCATAGCCTCGGAGCGTGCTCGTTCCTCGGAGAGGCCCGAGAGATCTGCCAGCTCCCTGAGTGTGAGCGTTCTGCCTGCAGCAAAGAGCGCAGCTTCGATAATGGCTTTTGCATCAAAAGCTTGAGAGTCCACCATCAATCCCTCTTCTTGAATATGCAAATCCAGCTTTAAGCTTGTGCCCAGGATGAATCACGTCAAACGTCGAGATAAATCCTTATACTGGTTCGCCAGAGCAATTCAATACTTCATTGACAGATCGCAGAGTGATGAGATGCAGAAGGTAAGCTTGATCATGATGGTGGCGCTCCTCATTGCGGGCACTGCCAGCGGGGCAGAGTTTGGAAAGGAGCGCCCTGTAGCAATAGTTACCGGCTCAGAGCAGGAACAGCCAGCCATAGACGGACATATCGTAGCCTGGTCAGATAACAGGAGTGGAAATTACGACATTTTCATGTACGACCTGGAGACAGGCCTGGAAAAATGGGTATGCATCAATCCATTTTTCCAGCTCAATCCTGCAGTATCATCGGAGCGCATCGTCTGGCAGGACATGCGTTCCGGAAACGGGGATGTTTATATTTACGATGTCGTCAACCGGACTGAGTCTGCCATCACTGTCGCCCCAGGAAACCAGACCCAACCGGACATCAGCGGCGATCGTGTGGTATGGTCGGACGATCGCGATGGCATCTATAAGATACATCTTTACGACCTGAGAACCAAGAACGAGCAGATCCTACCATCAGGAGAGGGTGAAGAGATAGAGCCCAAGATCGATGGAGACAGAGTGGTCTGGATGGACAAGCGTGCAGGAGATTTTGATGTCTATATGTATGATATTTCAAGCGGCAAAGAGTTGGCGCTTGCCACAGGGCCTGCGGACCAGTCGTTTCCTTCAATTCATGGCAACATCGTGGCGTGGGCGGACAATCGCACGGGAGATCCAGATATCGCTTTCTTTGACTTGACGACTCAAAAGACCACCACACTGACAAAGCCTGGCAAACAGACGGATCCCAAGGTTTATGGTGAGTATATAGCCTACCTGAACAATGGCACTGAGATATATCTCCATGACATCGAAGCCGACGCAGATTTTGCCCCAGCCCCCGGGTACATCAAGATGGAGCCAGCGATCAGCAGTCGGGGCGTTGTGTGGACGGACTACAGAGAAGGGTCGAGAGATCCTGATATTTACATGTACGACTTCAAAATCTTGGCAGATGTCTCTATAACCAGCGGGCCTTTCAATCACACCAATCCCGCTATCTCCAAAGATAAAATCGTCTGGACGGACAATCGAAATGGCCATTTCAATGTATATCTATTCGACATCACCACTCAAAAAGAGGTGAACATAACCAATGACAGTTTCGACCACAGCAGCCCTGACATCAGCGGCGATAATGTGATCTGGACGGACAAGAGCCGGGGCAACCTCAATATCTTTCTCTATAACCTGTCGACTGAGAAGACAGTACAGGTTACAACCGATGCATCGGATCACCGCTATGGAATGATCGATGGCAATAACATCATCTGGATCGACAGACGTTCTGGCAGCGAGCAGATCTATCTTTACGATATCGCAACAGGAAGAGAGAGGCAGATCACCACACAGGAGTCATTGAAGCTCTCGCCAGTGATTAACGCAGACAAGATCGTCTGGATCGATTCCCGAAGCGGTGAGGACAAATGGGATGTATATCTCTATAACCTGACCTCCGGAGAGGAGACTGCAATCTGCACCAACTCCGCCCGACAGGCACAACCCTGGGTTTGGGGAGATACAGTGGTCTGGGCTGACGGCAGGAACAAGAACTGGGATATCTACTCCTATGACCTCGTCAACAAGGTCGAAAAACCGCTGGTCACTAACGCAGCCAACCAGGGCTCTCCCATGATTTACAAAAACTACGTGGCCTGGCTGGATGTGAGGGGCGGAGACTCAGACGTATATCTCTATGATCTTAGAAAGAGCGTCGAAGTGCCTGTAGCTACGCTTCCGCTGCAGCAAACGCCAAACGATGGAAAGGGAGATCCAGATCAAGTGAAGCCCCACCTCTCCTCCAAGATCATAAGCGACAACAAGATCGTCTGGATGGACAACAGCAATGGCTATGCTCAGATCAAGATGAGGTATATTCTATCCGACCCGCTACTGCTGCTGAACACTGATTTTCCAAGCACTAACGAGAGCTTGCTGGTCTGGAGCGACAATCGAGGGGGCTACTGGAACATCTATGGCTTTGACTTCTTCACCAGATCAGAGAAGCCAATCTCTCGGGGCGATTGGGACGAGCTTTATCCAAAAGTGTCCGGAGATAAAGTGGTCTGGTCCGACTACAGAAACGGAGACTCGGACATCTACATGAAGGATCTAACAACTGGCGTGGAATCTGTTGTTGCATCAGGCACGGGCGATCAGATCTGGCCATCCATCTCAGGGGACAGAGTTGTTTGGATGGACAACTCGAGCGGCAACTGGGATATCTATCTAAGCGACGTGGCGAGGAGTGGAGCAGAGCCCGTCTACAAGGGACCTGGCCAGCAGATGTACCCCATCATCAGCGGCGATCTGGTGGTCTGGCAGGATAACAGGAATGGCAACTGGGATGTTTATGTGAAGGACTTGAAGTCTGGAAATGAGACAAAGCTGACGGGCGAAGGAGATCAGGTTTATCCAGATGTCTCTGGAAGCACCATTGTCTGGGAGGACGGCAAAAGCAGCGACATTTCATATTACCTTTGGGACAAAAAATGGGGCAAGACCTACCCCAGGCCAGGAAATCAGACAAGCCCTGTGGCTTTTGGCAAATACATCGCCTATGTGGACGGCTCAGCAGACGACACATCTATTCGCAAGCTGGACATCAGCAACTGGAAGGACGAGCTGGTCCAGTCAGGGCCTGGCCAGGTCAAACCCAGCATGGATAAGAAGCTTGTCTGGCTCAATGCAATGACTGGCAGGCCCAGGTCGGTTTCTGTGACAGCCGGCCAGACAAGCGTGATCTGCAAGGCTCCAGGAGACCAGAGCCATCCATCGGTGGGAGGCAACGACCTGGTGGG
>JAAZNX010000116.1 GCA_012798025.1 Methanothrix sp.
CCGATATCCCTCATAACTTCCACCTCGTCTTCTGCATTCTCTTTTGTATTCTGTTCTCGGGCTGCGAGATCAAGACGAAGCCTGAGACCAAAACCCTTCTCCCCTCGGGCAGGGTGAAGATCAGGCTCGTGTTCGACTTGGGAATGCGCAAGACTTTGCGCCCTGTCTCCAAAAGGAACGTGTTCCTGGTCTCGTCCACAATCCTGCCACTGATCCCAACCTGACTTGGATTGGTGCTTGCCTCAACCAAAACGTCAAGGCCGATCAGCTCGTGCCTTGTCAGGTTCTCAGGGGTCAGGTTCACTGCTTTCGCTCCCTCTGGACTGTCTTGATCCTGGCGATCGTCCTGCGGATGTCTTTGATCCTCCCGGGTTTCTCGGGAGCACCACCGGCAGTTACGATGCCTCTCTCGCGAATGAGCTCGCTTTCGAGCTTTCGCAGCTCCTCTGCAATCTCCTCCTCGTTCATGTTTCGGATCTCATCAATCTTGAAGATCGCCATTAGGGATCACTCCTCCTTTGCACAGGGCTCAGGCTTCTCCTCAGCAAGAAGAGCATCCTCTGGCACGCCCTCGTCTGGCGAGGCTGCAGGCGAATCGTCTGGGGATTTGGGCGCCACTGCCTGGGCGGACTCCGACTCCAGAAGCTGATCCAGATCGCTCTTCTTCTCGGCAGCCTGCTGTGCAGGCGCTGCAACAGGCGCTGCAGCAGGTGCTGCCTGTGCCTGTTGGATCTGGAAGTCATCTGGCAGCCTCACATCTGGTGGAATGATTCGAACCTGACAGCCGATCACGCCCAGCTTCTTCACGGCGACTGAGTAGCCCATGTCAACAAGCTCAACCGCAGGCTTGCCAGAATGCTTGATGTATCCCGAGATGAACTTCTCAGTTCTGGATCGGGGGCCGGTCAGCTTGCCGCTTATGACTATCTCGCAGCCGAGAGCTCCGGCGTCCATCACTCTGCGCATCATCGACTGGCCTGCTTTGCGGAAGTACCAGCCGCGCTCTAAAGATGATGCCAGGCGGTTGGCTACAACCCTGCCGTTCAGGTCGCCGCGGCCCACATCCTGCACGTCTATCTGGGGGTTGTCCAGATGGAATCTACGATCAAGGTCGCGGGTGATCTTGCGGATCAATTTGCCACCCTTGCCGATGACCATGCCTGGCTTTTCCGCATAAACAGTGATCTGAGTGCCCATGGGCGTGCGGTTCATGATCATGCCGCCATATCCTGCCCGCTCCAGCTCTACAGCCAGATACTCATCTACGAGAGCTTTGGTGATGCCCTCTTGAACGAACTTCTTCTCTACAGACATCAGCTCTTCACCTCGGTCAGGATCATCTCGACGGATACCGTCTCCGTATTCTTGGGAGTTGCCCGGCCCATGGCTCTGGGCATCCATCCTCGAATGGTTCTGCCCTTCAAAGTGCCTGCATGGTAGATCCTCAACTTGTCGGATTCCATTCCCTTGTACTCGGCATTGGCCAGTGCATTCTCCAGGACGGCCAGCACAGCCTTTGCTGCCTTTTCTGGATATCTGCCGGCGTCAGCGCCCACCAGGCCATGCCTGTGAGCCACATTCCTCCTGTAGCGCTTGAATGGAACTGGTCTCTTCAAGGCAACTACATCCTCCAAATAGGCTTTTGCGCTATTGGCTCGCATGCCTCTCAGAGTCCTGCATATCTCGCGGGCATGCTTTGGTGAGATGTGAAGCTCCATCCCCATAGCCC
>JAAZNX010000187.1 GCA_012798025.1 Methanothrix sp.
ACCTGGATTTATCCTCTCAGGCGAAAATATAAGTCCAAAGTCAGATCCCGCACAAAGTCCAGACTCTTCTTGGAGGATACGCTTAAATCTACCAACAGTCGTTCCTGGACCAACTGTTGATTCAAGGCAGACAAGAGCACCCTTTCGTAGTCTCTTTCCAACACTCCTGGCACTGGCCTCAACAAACCTGTAATCTGGAGCTCCGCTTCTCGGATCCGCGGGGGTAGGAACGCAGACAGCAATAAAATCAGCATCTCCAGCATTTGCTATATCTGTGGAAGCATCTAATGTCTGTGCAGCCTTAATATATTCGGCCAACCAACTCTCTTCTACAAGATAGTTTCTCTTCGCCTTTATGCAATCAACCTTTACTTGGTCTAAATCATAACCCACAACACGAAATCCCTTATGGGCAAACATCGTGGCCAGCGGGAGACCAACGTATCCTAGGCCTACAATCGATATCTGCGTCTCGTAATTATCCAATTTTTCTTGATACTCAGATGGACTAACCCAACAGTTCTCCTCCATTAGCCCATTGGGCATTTTATCATCGTGGCTGAAAGGTTCTGGGAACAGATGCATTCCAATAGATGCGCATGCAGCGCTCTCTTGCGAGGACTTCATAACTAATAACCCCTCCGATTGCTCAAAGGTTCGGCCGAATTGGGGCATGATTATGGGAGCTGACAATTTGGCAGAACAATATTACACTAAACTTCCCTTTTCGAATAAAACTGAACAAGAAATCATATTTAGGGTATCATATCGGAGGGATATATACTTATTAAGGGTCGCAAACTGTAATAATTATGATGGATAAGAATGGCATGTATGTATATTAAATAGCTGGGCTAGCCCAGCGTTACTCCTAAAATATGAGAGTGCCCCGGTTAGAACAATTGAAAACTGTATCGACGCAGGGTTCGTGCTGATCAATCGAGTTCAGGTCATAGAAACCGCAGCACGGCAACCAGTCATTTGTATCATTGTAATTGGGGTACTGAGAACTCATTTCGATTTTACGTGCTAGAGCATATGTTCCATAATATCTCTCGTTGCTCTCGCTCAGCGGAGGATAATCGTATCTTTTGACGTTATACTCCGATCCTGCATGCTTATACTTTAAATCAGCAATTCCAGTTGTATTTATCTGAATCTTGTACCCCAAATACCTCGTGGGCATCAACTGCGCTCGAAGGATTGATACATCATTTGCCTGGACGGTGGCGTTCATGCTCTCAAGCCACATCACAGTTAGCCTGTCTTTAGAAAGCTCACGATTATAGAGAAGGTTCGAGCCAGCAAAGTCTCTGTTATTTCCCTCGAAGTCCCTGTCATTTATCTGATTGCCTGAATATTGTAAGTTTCTTTTTGAAACTAAAGACACAGGCCACTTCTCGTTGAAGGTAAATGTATAGGAATCGGTTCCGTAAGGCTTTACGTAGTCGATGGTGATTTCTTCCTCTACAACCGACCACAAGCTCATCTCATCTTCAGATCTGTAGTCTCCTTCCAGCGCACTCGTTCTTTCTCTGAGCTGGACATCATTGTACGCAATTTCTGAGTAATAGGAGCTGTAAGGATTCAGGAGGGTGCCATGATATTCTACCGGCGCTATCTTACCTTCAACCAAGCCCGATTGGGTGAAGGTGATGTTTCCGCTATGGCGGTATATGCTCCACGAAGAAGAATTTGTGCCAATGTCGCACTGCCAGAAAGCTGCACTAGCACTCGAAATAATTGTCAGTGTGATTACGAGTGTTAGATGCCATAGCTTCATTAAATATGCTCCAATCGGGTCTTCCCGCTCCGTCCTTTGCTATCCTGCGAGATAAATGCTAGTAGGGTATAGCAAATATGCTAAATATAAACTTACCGAATGGCTTGCTGTGTCTTGTACTTTCCAAGTCGTTCATATCAATTGCCGACTTCATCAATGGATTTTTGATACTAATAAGATTTAAGGACGTACTTTATTATAACATTTATCATTTTTGGTGGTGTACGAATATCGTTGAAGATCACGTCAAGTATTGCTTCAGCACATCCCGATAAAGCCTCGCAACATTTTCGCAGGTCTTGCTCATTTGCGGAAAGCCACGATATTGCATGGCAGCATGCGTATCCTCTGGAAGCTTAATCCTGTACTGGCTGCGGGATAAGAACCATCCTTGACGGGCATAGTAGCGGGATAGATACTCCTGCTCCGTCTGGCCGGGGGTTGGAGTGAACAGGCCATGCTTCTTGTCCAGCTCAGCGATCTCCATCATAGTAGTATAACCGGACCTGGCGATCATGAACCCTGCCCGGTTCATCAGCTCTGCCTTCTCCTCTGTGGAGACGTAAGAGTGAACTGTAGTGTGCTCGTCCAGTTTATCGTGGCGCTCCTTTTGCGGGCTTCCCAGCAGCACCACCTTCTCGCCAGGCAGCTTTTGCACCTGTTTGAGGATGATCTCCTCCAGCTTGGTCCTCTGAGGCTCGGGTCCGGACACTATTATCAGGTAATCCAAATCCTCATCAACCCGCATCTTCTTCGCGCTGGTCAGGATTCCAGCGTAGTAGACCCTCTGGTTTGTAGCATCCAGGTTGGAGCGGCACAGCTTTCCGGAGAGATTGCTGCCATTGGGCGCGATATCTGGCACTATGACACCGTCATACTTGATGTGAAAGAAGCTGTTGACAGGAATTGTAAGCATCTCAAAAGGATAAAGATAAGAAGGCAGGCTGAAGCGGAGCTGGTGTGTGATAAAATAGCTGGGGATCTTATTGGAGTAAACGCCCATGCGATTGTCGCTGATGATCAGGTCGAACTTATTATCTGCGAGGATTTGATCCAGCTTTTTTCTCTCTCTAGCCAAGGCCCTCAGAAGAATGGGAATACTTGCCACGAATTTCGGCAGGAAGAACCTTGATGCGCTGTACGGCGCAGGGTAGTCTTTGAAGAGTATGAAGTTGCATTCAGGGCACTCCCTCTTTAGCAAGGCCAGGGCGTTTCCGCTGGTGCCTATCGTAACCTCATGGCCATGACTTAAGAGTTCATTGATGATCGGAATGTCACGAGTGGAGTGGCCTAAACCCCAGTTAAGGGGACTTATGAATACATGTCCCATGTGGCAAAAAGCAATAGCCTGATCGTATAAATCATTTTTTGTAAAGCAGCTCACCTGCACACTATGTAGGTGGCCGCCTGCATGACCCTCTTCGCGAGGCGAAGGCATAAATACAAATCTTGCGCAACGCATCTTATCGTGTACGCGCAAATAGAGCAGGCCTTGGAGAGGATAGACTCTTCGAGCAAGCAGAATCAAGAGAAGATCAAAGCCATCCTCAAGAGATACGCAGCAGGTGAGGTAGATATTGATGAGGCCTACTACGATCTTTTGGAGGGCGGACTCATCCCCATGCCCCAGAGGTGCGGCATGTATGCCAAGGTATCGTCCACCGCAAAGGACGAGGTGAGGCTCAAAGAGAAGATAAAGAAGGCGTTCTCTCTCTAGATGCCGGACGATTCAGTTCATCTTTTGCAGAACCTGAGTCATAGTTATATTCAAAGAGTCATAGTTATATTCAAAAAAAGAAAACAATTACCTAAAGGAGGATTCAAGGAACATGTCGAAGGATATTTTGGAGAAGGGTGCCATTGTCCAAAGGGATAGGGAGACTTTCGCCATCGCCCCGCATATACCAGGAGGTATAATCAGCCCGGCAGATCTTAGAAGGATCGCAGATGTTGCGGAGAAGTATAACGCAAAAGCTCTCAAGATCACTTCAGCCCAGAGGATCGCCATCGTGGGAATTGATCCCAAGGACATCGACAGCGCCTGGAGCGACCTGGGCATGAAGCATGGTGCAGCCATAGGTCTATGTGTTCGTAGCGTCAAGATCTGTCCTGGAACCACCTTCTGCAAACGCGGCCAGCAGGACTCGGTGGGCTTTGGCCTGAAGCTTGATGAGATTTACCATGGCATGCAACTGCCCTGGAAGTTCAAGATGGGTGTGTCGGGATGCGCCAACTCCTGCGCCGAGCCTGCCGTAAAGGATATCGGCTTGATCGGAACTCCAAAGGGCTGGAGGCTTCTTGTAGGTGGAAGCAGCGGCATCAAGCCAAGGCTTGGCCGGATGCTGGCTGAAAATTTATCCGACGAAGAGGCGCTGAAGCTCATAGATAAGATCATAAGCTACTACAAGGACCATGCTAAGAAGCAACGCCTGGGTGAGTTCATCGATGAGATAAGCTTCGAGAGATTCAAGCAGGAAGTTTTGGCCTGACAATCAGCACCGGCCGCTTCGCCCTACGAGCCACATCGAAGGTCGTGCTTCCCACTCGAAATTGCCTCAACCAGCCCTTTCCCTGAGAGCTCATGATTATAAGTGATGCATCATGCTTTTCAGCCAGGGCAAGTATCTCATTGGCTGCACGGCCTTCCAGTACATGAACGGTCACCTTGCCAGTTAGCTCATCTCGCAGTAGGTTGAGCTTCATCGCAGGCTCATCGATGCCCTTCCCCTCTGAGACTACGTGCGCCAGAAGGATCTCATGCACTCCTTCAAGGCCTTTTACGAGGGTCACGGCATCTTTTGCAGCCTCTGAGAAGTCTGTGGTGATCAACACCCTTGAGAAGATGCCACGGCAGAACCGTTCTGATCCCTCGAGAAGCTGGTGACGAATTATCAGCAGATCCGTCTTGCCGTTGCGCAGAACCTCAGTCGAGACGCTTCCGAGCAGGATTCCCTCCATCAGTCCCTTGCCATGCGCACCCATGGCGATGAGAGATACTTTCTCCTCATCGGCTGCTTTTTGTATCGCTTCCCCGATGGTGCCACCTTCTATGAACTCTACGCCGGATATTGGCTCTGGTCTTTTCAGATTAACTCCATCGGCTCCGCTCATCGGTTCCACGATCACTTTTAGGACCGGTTTAACTTTCAAGCCCTTCTGTTGCTCCAGGCGTTCCAGGTGCTCCACCATCTTCTTTAAGTCGGCTTTTGCATCATCTATCAGAGAGCTGTAGCTCCAGCCCTTTTTCTCCAGCTTCATGGGATTGCTAGCGTCCACTACATTAAGAAGCACGACATCTTTTAGACCTGGAATCTCGCCAATGCAATCCAACATCTTGAGAGCGTACCTGGAGAAGTCGGTTGGGACAAGCACTTTTTCAAACATCATCATCATCTCTGAATGTACTGTATACTAAATATATCAATTTAGTGATGTTTTCAGACATTCATATCCCTATCTGGCCCTTTCCATAAAGGTCCTGAGCAACCTGCTGGAGGGCATCGCCCTTTACCTCTGCACCATAGTCTGGCAAAATGGCTATCCGTTTGTCTGAATACCTGGCCTTGATACCCTGGATGTAAGATCTTTGAGATGTCATCTTGCGCTGACAGAACTGACAGTCGCACTCTTTCATCACATGATTGATGACGATAGAGGAGACATGCACACCATGAGACTCCACTGTTTCAATCAGGCGCCTCGTCTCCTCAACTGCTGCCTTCTCTGGTATTGTGACCGCAGTTATGGTTGCGATCTTTGGGTCAATCAGAGCATTTCTCATGGTCTCCGCCTTGACTCGCATGGTTCTGATCTCTTTGAGGATCGAATCCCCAAAACCTGATTCAAGAATGTTAAGCACTCCAATCCATTTATTCCTCATGCCCAGGACTCTTGTGACAAAGCCAGTGGTGATGGATGGAAGTTGCAGCAAGGGCAGGACCATGGCGGTGGGCGCAGAATCTATGACCACATAGTCGTATTTTTTCTCCACGAAGATATCGTTTAGCTTGTCCATGAAGATGAGCTCAGAGACGCCCGGCATATTTCCGAAGTCCTCTGGCTTGACCTCCACCTCAAAGAGCCCGAATAGAGCTGTGAGGATATTTTTATATCTGCGGAAGAAGCCCTTGGCTTCCTCGGTCAAGTCGGGCTCATAGGCAAAGAGATGATCGCGGATGTTCTTCGGCTGGCTTCCAAGCTCGATATCAAAAATATCGGACAGTGAATGGGCCGGGTCCATAGAAAAGGTCAGCGTATCCATACCAAGGTTTGAGGTCCAGATACCGGTTGCTGATGATGTTACGCTCTTTCCTACACCACCTTTGCCCGCCACATAGATGAGTTTCATGGTTCGTAACTGATCTAAAAGGGATTTAATAGTTTGTGTCAGGCCTAATAAAAAGGTTTTTCTACTTCCAAGACATTTAAGAGACCTGATCATAAATTGGGGGCAAAAGTTTGAGGGTAGCAATCACATTGGTATCGATGCTTTTCTTATTGGAGCTCGCATCGTATGGCGTTGGCAGCATGGGATCGGTTAGCTTAGATCTTATCGGTAGCAAGGCCAACAATACTACTATCGTCTCACAATATGGCGAACCCGTAAACCTGGAAATCGTTGGCAGTGCGGCTAGCAATATTAAAATCGTCTATCCTGAAGAAAAAGCCAATGACATACACATCTGTGATGCTTGCGGCCAGGAAAAATACTATATTACGCCATGGGATGATTTCAGGAGGCCTCTGTGTTATCCCTGGAGTTCATATATTCCTACCAGGTACAATAGGCTGTTCTTTAAATATCAGGAATATCCCACTGTCACGCCAAAAGTACTCACGCTGGGTGGAGTGGCGAATTCATAGCGAAAAGAGAAGCAAGGATATTCGTTTGCAAGATGCCACCGGATGCAGAACAATCGTCTGAGCTGGTGTTCGTTCTTACTCCCCCTCCTCGAAGCTATACATTTCAGGCAGCAAACTCTGAATACATTTAAATTGATCTAATAATTTGACCCCTTTTGGAGTGGTCTGATATATGGTGACAGAGCTTTTCGTCGTCTCTAAAAGATCATTTCTTATGAGAAGCTCAATATACGGAATTACCGTCCTGAAGTTGAGGTTAGCTTGATAAACTATCTTGGTCTTGCTTGCACCGCTGATGCAAATATTAAGGATTTGGGAAATTATTGTGTCTTTGCTTCTCTTCATCTTATTTCACTTTCTGCAAGCTTTTATGTCATGCGTAATGAGAGCCATTTTGACTTTGAAGAGCTAGAATTCTTTAATTCAGCAATGTTGCAATAAGTTTGCAAAAACATATAAGTTTATCGCATCTTTGCCGACCACCAAGGCATTATAGCATAATCGTACATCTCGCATTAATGGTTGAGGTCGTGTACCTGCTTAACTGGCCAGTTCATAACCTCCTTCCCAATTCATAATTGGGTAGTATCCAGAGAGAAGTGAAAAACAAGGACTGCATCCTATCCGCGAGAAGGGTTTTGGATGGCGAATCCACACCAATCGAGGTTCAAGAGATCAAAGAACAGTGACTATCGAGTCATTTACTCGAAAACCGGAGATGGTATGCTCACCTCGAAGCAAAGTTTACGATGCATGATACCCCACAGCTCTGACCGGTTGTCAGCGACGCTCAACTCCCGAGAAGCGTCTGATAAGGGAAACAGACGCGAAGACAAACATACAGCACAATAAGCTATCTTCGGCCTCTCGTGCAGGAGCGGTGGCCAGTGGCAGCATCTTGCCTTCTCTAGCCGATCGTCGCTGCCTCTTCATCCACAAAGCCCGTCCCCTTCGCACCCCTCGCTCTTTGGATCAGTCCATTTCTCTGAAAAGCCCAGGGCAAATGCCTGGTATACGAACTCCAGGAACGCGTGCTTGTCAAGGGACTTGTGCAAAGAGGAGAGAGCATGCATGTAGTCGTGAATGCGGTGGCTTTTGCCCGAAACGGCTGTGGAGATCTGGGCACCGTAGAGGGCCATGACCTCTGGGATGCAGCTCTTCGGGAGGACGCCCCATACGAACTTGTCACGCAGATGGACAAGGGCCGCCACAGCCGCTACCGTGAGTGGATCCTTGATGATATTCGAGAAGTTTTTCTCGAATAAATCGGCGTTGTCCCTGGACAGGAGCTTTGCAATTCCCTGGCACATCCCCCTCTCGTCAATTCTGAAACGCTCCAGATGGGCCAGTGAGGAGCACTGACCTGCAGGCGTCAGGCCGTTTTGAAGTGCGAGCGCCCCAAGGACTGCGTCGTGCATAGTGCGCCCGATGAGCTCGCCCACCTTCGAGTGCTTGCCGGCAAACGAGATCGCCTTGCCTCCCAGCCTTGATGCCACCGCGATCTGATCTGTTCCTGTGCCAGTCGCCAAGCCCTCTGAATATTTGGAGGCAACCTCCAGCTCCTGAAGGGCTGCAGCCTTGGCCTCGGTGGCAGTTATGACTGCGGTCACCATGGCGCCCGGCGTCAGCTCGCGGTTGACGAAGATCATGGCGTTTATGGTGCCAGGCTGCAGACCGCATTGGTCTTTTTGTCCTTTTGCGCTATCATCCTGCGGCTCGTAGTAGACGGCGGGATCTCCGGCTCTACCTGCATTTCCCTCTACACCGCCTGTGCATACTGCCACGACCTCAAGATCGCAAAAACTCTCGTGGCAGATGGCGGCGTTGTTCATGTTGGCTGCGGTTCCAAGCGTTGCGCACTTTTGGAAGGGAAGACTGTGGCGGTCGGCGATCTCTCTCTTGTAGTCCTCGGGACTGTCTACCGCCAGATGGTACATCCGTGCGTTCATGTGGCCACCCGCCGGCTCACAGGACTGGTGGTTGTACAGATACATGAGGTCGTCATGCAGCCCGCCAGCGGAGCTGCGGCAGGTGGACAGGACCCTATGTGGGGTCATGAGCCTGGCGTAAACTATCTTCTCCTCCCGGCATAACTCAACGCCGCCATAAAACTCTGCAAGTTTCATTCTTCTGGCCTCCTTTTTAAGTAACAATTTCAGGAATTTTCAAGATTGTTTAAAGCCTGCGTGATCCTAAAAGATGGGTGGCGTGCCATAATTGCTGTAAATTTTCAGTGGCCTTGTATCCCGATTCAATTCAATCCTCCGGGGATAAATACCTAATTCCAGTTATCAGATCCTCGTTGATGTCCATCGTTATGCAACCCGCCACTCTCAAGGCATTACCTCATTTAAGCAGACAGGCAGTCAGCTTCTTCATTCCTTCCTTCTGATCGACAAGATAATCTTTTGCAAAGTCGGATATGCTCATGGCTCTGTTGTCTCTCCTGAGGTTGGGTGACTTGTGGATACAGGGGCCAATTATTATGTCTCGTGGCCAGATAACTTTGCGCTTGGTGCTCGCAGCAATGTTAATCTCTGTCACTTGTTGCTGCTGCCAATTTTCATATCAATTCGGCACAACAGCCGAAGACGCATCCCGAAGCATAGTCGAACATTTTCTTTTTCTACAATAGACTTAAGTTGATTGAAGTGCAATGAACCATCGAACATATGAAAATCCTTCAGGTATCTCCTTACTTCCCACCACACCTGGGCGGAGTCGAGTATCATGTCAAAGAGCTGGCCGACGGCCTGGTAAATAGAGGCTATCAGGTGAGTGTGGCATCTTCTTGTGGAAGCTGGAAGAAGGATTTCATCCGCATCCCAAGCGTAGATCTCCTCTACACACCACTTCCCTTGGGCCGTCCAGTGCTTGAAGCCGACATCTTCCACAGCCACATCCCAAGTCCTCTCTTCGCCTTCATGCTTCGAAAGGCCTCTCCCCATGTGGTGACCTATCACAACGACGTAGTCATCCCAAGAAAGTTGAACGGATACAACTCACCCAGATGGTTTGGCGCCTCACTTGAGTGGCTGAATAGAAAGCTCGTCCAGCCAGTTCTTGATAAGGCGGATATTGTGATCGCCACCACCAGGAGCTACGCTGAAACATCACCCGTCCTTAAAAACTACCTTGACAAGACTAGAATCGTACCCAATGCTGTGGACATGTCGATTTATCCGAGGAGCCGTCTGAAGGACAACTACGTTCTTTATGTTGGACGTATGTTGAACTACAAGGGCATCGAATCGTTGATCGAGTCAATGAGCCAGGTACAGAAAAATGCGGACCTGGGGCTGATACTTGCCGGAGACGGCTACGATCGCGGCCGCCTGGAAAAGATGGCCATGCACCTGGGTGTCAACGCCAAATTCACGGGCAGGGTGAAACGCAACGTTCTCATAGACTTGCTGTCACGAGCCGAGATGCTTGTTTTACCGTCTGCAAGCCGCCTGGAGGCCTTCGGCATCGCCCTCCTAGAAGCCATGGCATGCGAGACACCTGTGCTGGCCTTCGATTCTCCTGGCATAAATGAAGTGGCCTTACACGGAGGAAGGCTCTTCTCAAGCACTGCAGAGCTGACTGAGATGATATTGGAGCTTCACGAGAACATGCCTTTGAGAATCGCCCTTGGCAGACGGGGAAGGAGAGCAGTGGCAGAGAAGTACTCCTGGAGCAAGGTCCTGGACGCGATGGAGTCCATTTACGGAGAGGTTGTGTAAAGCTTTAGAGGGATTTTGGAGAGGAGGCATTTGAGCTCGAGTCCCAGAGAAGAACGATTAAGGGCAGCCATTTTAGCAACATTGATGAGCCTGTCCGCAGTTATCATCATATTAAAATTCACTGATGCGAATATTAGCTGGCAGATAATCTCTCAGATTGATGGCAGATTTTTGCTCCTCGGACTTGCCATCCATATGTTCTCCTGGGTCTTTTACGCCATCAGGCTCAAGTTCCTCACATCCCTAGCAGGCCACAAAATCAGCTTTTGCCTCTCCTTGAGATCCACCCTTGCATCGAACTTCCTTGCCGCACTTACGCCCTCCTCAGCAGGAGGAGAGCCACTACGCATCAAGATCCTCGCAGACGACGGTATGAGCTACGGCAGCGCAACGGCCGTTGCCGTTGGCGAGCGTCTGCTGGATAGCGTTTTCCTGGTTGGCGCTCTGGCCTTTTTTCTAATGTTCACCAACTTTTTTACCGGCTTCGGTCTGAAAATCGGAGCCATATTTCTAATCCTTCTATTCCTGATTCTGGCCTTCTTATGGGAGCTTGCATACAATCCCAACAGAATTGCACAATTGATCGGCTGGGCAAAAAAGAAGACCGGCAACAGACCCATTGTGATATCCATCGAAAAGGAGATCTGGCTATTTCGGGAAGCTGGAATGCGGCTAGCTAGGGAAACTCTGCGCCACAAGCCGCTGATGCTGGCAATGACCGCCCTGATCTGGATGAGCGAATTTCTTGTTCCCTCAGCGCTGCTTGTAGGCATGGGTGCAGATCCTAGCTTCCTTTTGTCGATTACCTCCCAGATCATACTGGCAATTATCGGTATTTTGCCTCTGACACCCGGCAGCAGCGGAGTGGCAGAGCTGAGCATGAGCTATCTTTACTCCATGTTCATCTCATCGTCTATGCTGGGCCCCCTGGTGGCTCTTTGGAGGATAATCACCTATTTCTCCAACATCGTTGTAGGAGCTGCATTCGCTGGGGCATCCTTAAATGGTGCTATGAAAAATGAGAATAAAAGACATGATCAGAAAAAAGAATAGTCCCTAATTACGCGAAGTTTAGGCATTGAGCAGCGTGCTCGCTTTACTGAAGATCATCACTAGAATCGAATGCAAAGGACTTATTTGACGGCAAACACACATTGCTTCACCCGTTAGCGCTATTCAGTAATCTGAGTGCGCGATTCGTTCTTAGGGGTATAATGATATTCAAACCTCTTTGCAAGCTTGAAAGCATTATCCGAAGGTAGTGCTTCATAAAATGAACCTGCAGTATGTGCGTTTAGGTCGTCCTGGACCAAAATGATGGTCTCTGATGCGGGCTGCTCCGCCGCAATTTGACTTAAATGAGCTAATCAGAAATCTCGGCTCAATTTCGGCAGACAAATATATGCCTTGTCAAGCTCCTGTGGACCCGATCAGTGTGCCTTTCTACTATCTCGTAGCCTGCGTCCATCAGTAGGCCATCGATGGGCCCGTCTGCAAGGATGATCATGCGTCTGCCTCTCTTGACAACACGGTGCAGCTCGGCCAGACTCTCCTCCAAAAGATGCTCTTTTGACAGGGCCTTGATCTTGGCAGACCTTCCATAAGGCGTGTCCAAAACGGCTGCATCGATGGTGGCATTCTTGAGCGGCAAGCGCTTTGCATCTCCCAAGATGAGGCAACAATTCAAGCCTGCGAGATTGTACGAGGCCCCTTGCACAAGACTCGCCTGCACCTCAATTCCTATGCCTTGGATGCCGATCAGGCATGCTTCAACTAGGATGCCACAGGTTCCTGCAAATGGATCGAGCAGCCTCTCGCCAGCTCGTGCCTGGGAGAGATTGACCATAGCCCGGGCCATGCGAGGCATGAGCACTCCAGGATGAAAAAATGGCTTTAAGTGTGGCCTGCGTGCCTCAAAGGAGCTGCGGTCAGTCTTGGCAACCTCCAGTCCGATCACGATCTTTCCACAGGTTATGATCGCTCTCAGTACCATCTCTGGATTCTTTAGATCTGCTTTGTAGCCCCTGCTAAAGAGTATTTTGCCAACTTCGCGTTCTACCTCGTCTGCCCTTGGAGAGGCCCCCTTGATACGCCTGGCGCGAATCAGGTACTTCTTCCTTGGCAGCTCAATAAGCCTCAAAGCCCCTGAGAGGGCACCAGGCAACGCATCGCAGATTGCCAGGACCTCTATGATCCTGTGAGTCAAAGCAAGGCGAGAGCCAAGGGTTTGAACATCGAGATCCTGGGCCTCGATTATAAGACACTGGTCCATGAATGAGATCTCTTGGAAGCTGGCCGAGAAGATCTCAGCCAGCGCCAGAGCCTCGCACCTTGGCAGAGTATCATGCTCGCCCGAGAGTTCAAAGGCGTAGGTCTTCATCTTCTAGGCCAGGTAGCTGTTCACATCCCTGTAATTGAACTTCTTGGACCCCAGTACATTCTCCAAGAAGTTGAAGAGGGCCCTTCGTACATCATCAGAGAGCAGTGGATACCAGGTTGGGCTGGCCACTACTACTGCACGGAATGCAAAGAACGGCGCGATGACCTCGAGCAGCTCATGATCTTCGGTCTTTTCCAGGTAGTTCTCAAAGAACAGCTCGAAGATGTCCTTCAGGTCTCCTGTGAGGCGCAGGCTCTTTTGAACGGAGTAGAAGATGTAGTTCATCGTCATAGCTGCGATGTCGTCTGCAGCCTCCCCCCACTCGCCCCGGCTCCTGTCGAGAACTGTGAATTCCGTGCCCTCACTGAACATCACATTCCATGGATGGAAGTCGCCATGCACCTGGCAAAGGCGGTCAGTCTTGCCTTTCAGCAGCCATCGCCAGTCCACGCAAATCTTTTCGATCTCGCGCAGCTCATCAGGGTCCAAGAAGCTGGGGTTATCAGGATAATCATCCAGGATGCCGAAGATGCATTCTCCATCGCCAACAGTCTCACGGATCTTTCGCTGATACAGGGGTGGACGGTCGATCTTCTTGGAATGGATCTGTGCAAGGTAGTCCGAGAGAGCTACAGCCCTTTCGTAATCCAGGTCCGTGGCCCCCTTCTCTTTGACCCTCTCCAGGTCAAAGAAGTACTCCCGCCCTTCTATCTTCGGCATTAGCAGGAAGTATTCGATGGCGTCTCCGGCTGAGATCAGCCTTCCATCTTTGGCGAAGTAGCCCACATCTAGGGAGGGGACGTGTTTTGGGAGCTTGGAGAATGTGGAATTCTGCCAGATTAGAATCCTCGCCCGGTCTGAGAAGTGGTCATGGCCAAAGCCGTGCTGCGCCCGCATGGTGGAGATGACTGCCGAGCCTTGGGCATCACGGACTTTGTACTCGACCAGCAAAGGCGATCCATACCCGAATCCTTTGACGTCCTCAGTCGTCGGGATGGTCTCACCCATCTTGCGCGTGCTCAGCAACTCCAGCTCTTCCCCGTAGATGCTCCTCAGGTATGCCTCCAGATTCTCCCTCTTCAGATCCAAGGCCATACACCTCTCAAGTTCCCATCTGCCAGCTATGCAGGTATTTATCCTGCTCAGGCGTGAGCTTCTCAATTCGCAGCCCCATGGCAGCAAGTTTCAGCTCAGCTACGCGGCGGTCGATCTCCACGGGCACTGAATAGACTGCTTTATCTAGGCTCCGCCCGTGCTCTACGATGTAGCGCACCGCAAGAGCCTGGTTGGCGAATGACATATCCATGACCTCCGGGGGATGGCCATAGGCAGCGGCCAGATTTATCAGCCGACCCTCGGCCAGCAGATAGAGCCTGCGACCGTCTTTGAGCTTATACTCTGTGACGTTGTCTTGCACTTCAGTCTTCACTACGGCCATGCCCTCAAGTGCGGGAATGTCGATCTCCACATTGAAGTGCCCGCTGTTGGCGAGGATGGCCTGGTCCTTCATCAGCTCGAAGTGCTCTCTCCGAATAACATTTATGTCGCCTGTGAGGGTCACAAATAGATCTCCCAGGGGCGCCGCCTCCAGCATAGGCATGACTCTGTAGCCGTCCATGGCAGCTTCCAGGGCCTTGCGAGGCTCAATCTCAACCACAATCACATTTGCGCCCAGCCCCTTTGCGCGCATGGCAAAGCCGCGGCCACACCAGCCATAGCCGCCCACGACAACCGTCTTGCCGGCGAAGAGGAAGTTGGTGGCCTGCATGATTCCATGCAAAGTGGACTGGCCTGTGCCGTACCGATTGTCGAACATCATCTTGGTCTCGGCATCGTTCACGGCTATGACAGGGTAGAGCAGAGCACCGTCCGCCGCCATTGCCCGCAGCCGCACGACTCCAGTGGTGGTCTCCTCGCAGCCGCCGAACATCTGGCGGGCAAGCTCTGGCTGCTCCTTGTGAATTATGGCGATTGTGTCGGCTCCATCGTCCAAACTCACATTGGGCTTCAGCTCCAGCGCCTTCTTGATGCAATCGTAATATTCCTGTTCGTTCTCGCCCCTGAAGGCGTAGACGTGCAGGCCGCGCGCGGCCAAGGCAGCAGCTACTTCGTCCTGTGTGGATAGTGGATTGGAGCCTGTTACCGCTACCTTCGCCCCGCCCGCGACGAGAGTGGTGATCAGGTTGGCCGTCTCCACAGTTACGTGCAGGCAGGCCACTATCCTCGCGCCCTTGAGAGGCTGGCTCTTTTCAAACTCCTGCTTGATGCTCTCCAGGACGGGCATGTGCCTCCGCGCCCATTCGATGCGCTTCTCGCCATCTTTGGCAAGAGACATATCCTTGACCACGCTTGGCTGCAAAACCTATCACCTTAAATTTTATTAGTCAAATCACGAGAGAAGACCATTTGCAGGTACTTAAACCCAACCCTGTATTCTTCGACTGCAACTTTTAAAATGTCTCATAATGCACATGGCGTACGAGGGGCTCATCGATCTTTGACATATCTTTTGCTCTGATGGAGGCAATGTGCGTAATCGTCCTTGCTGCCCACCTGATCACAATATCAAGATATTTCTCGGAAGTCGTCGAACTATGAAAAATCAGGCTGTCCTCATCGTGGCCTTCGGCGCAGGTCTGATAAGAGCAGCCTTCAACACCTGCCAGGATCAATCGGATGACATCATCATGATCGTCTTGAAGGTGGTGCAGACCACAAAGCCAAAATACATCTTGATCGTTTGCGCATATCGAAAGGCGAATGGAAATGCTTGTAGGAATTGATGTTGGCGGAACCACCACGGATGCCGTCTTGGTGGAAGGCAAAAGCGTGGTCAAGGCCGCTTACGTGCCGACAGATCACGATAATCTGTTGAAGTGTCTGCTGGGGGCTCTGGACGAGCTGGTCAAGGGCGTAGATACCCAAAAGATCGAGCGGGTGGTTTTGAGCACGACTCTGATCACTAATATGATTGCAGAAGGCAAGACCGATCCCGTGGCCCTTGTGCTCATCCCCGGTCCTGGAACGAACCCCAGTGACTATAACCTGGGCGAAGCCTGCATCCTGGATGGCGCCATCGACTACCGTGGCCGTGAGATCGACCGTCTCAAGGAATCCCAGATCAAAGAGGCAGCCTCCAAGATCTCGGCCCAGGGGCTGGCCCGCGTGGCCGTGGTTGGCAAGTTCTGTCAGCGCAACCATGCCCACGAGCAGAAGGTCGCAGAGATCATGAGAGCGACTCTGCCTGGAGCAAAGATCGAGCTGGGACATAAGGTCTCAGGCCATCTCAACTTCCCAAGGCGTGCGGCCACAACGCTTCTCACTGTGGCCACCAAGGACAAGTACAAGGAGTTTGCTCAGGCTATGGCCGATGCTCTGCGGCAGCGTAAGATTTCAGCCCCTGTTTACATCCTTAAGGCGGACGGCGGAACGCTTCCGCTGGACTCTTCAGTGCAAATGCCAGTGGAGACGATCTTCTCAGGACCTGCCGCCAGCATCATGGGCGTTTTGGCGCTGACTCCTGCTGGCCAGACATCAGTGATAGTGGACATTGGTGGCACGACCACAGACCTGGCATTGATACTTTCCGGCAAGCCTCTGCTCTCTTCCAAAGGGGCAAAGGTGGAATCGCTTCTGACACATGTGCGGGCATTCGCTGTCAAGTCCGTGGCCATTGGCGGCGACAGCGCAGTGAATGTGTCAGGCGAGCGCATGACCGTCGGGCCTCAGAGAAAAGGGCCTGCCATCTGCATGGGTGGTCCCTGGGCCACGCCCACGGATGCGATGCGTGTTTTAGGATTGACAAGCGTCGGCGATGCTGCCAAGGCCGAGAAAGCCATGCAAGAGGTTGCAAATAAACTCAATTGCTCGCCCAAAGAAGCAGCCCAAAAAGTAGTCGATGTGGTAGTGGACAAGATCGTTGCAGAGGTGGGTGAGATGTTCAAGGCCTGGGAGCAGGAGCCTGCTTATCGCATATGGGAGATCATGAAGAAGGAGAAGCTTGAAGCCCAAAATGTTGTGGGCGTTGGCGGAGGCGCACCTCCTCTGGTGCCGCTTGTGGCTTCGCGACTGGGCGCTAGCGCGATCGTGCCGGATTTTGCACGCGTGGCCAATGCCATCGGAGCTGCAGTTGCCCGGCCCACGATTACGCTGAACCTGCACATCGACACCGAGAGGGGTGAGTATATCGTGGCTGAGGATGGGCTCACGGGAAAAGTCGGGGACAGAAAGATGACGCCTGAGCAGGCCGAGAAGCTGGCACGAAAGCTTCTTGACGAGAGGGCCGCGCGTCTTGGGATCGGCGAGTATTCAGGAGAGGCGGAGGTAACTTACAGTGAGGTGTTCAACATGATCCGCGGCTGGTCAACGGTGGGGAGGCTTCTTGACATAAGGATGGAGATTCCAGCTGGCTTGCTGGCATCTTGGAGGGGGTGCTGAGGAGAATGTCATCCAAAGGCAAGAGCGGAAAGACAGGGCTGATATTCTTCCCGGCATTCGACTGGGCCATCTCTCCCACGCACCCTGAACGAGAAGAGCGGCTGCTCTACACCAGGGACCAGATATTCGAGGAGGGCCTGATGGACCTTCCCCAGATCGATGAATACAAACCCCGTCTGGCCGAGATGTTGGACATTGCCCGCGTCCACTTCTGCGTTCCCGATGTCGAGTCGCAGATCACAGAAGCACATCTGATTGCAGCTGGCAGCACCCTTACGCTGGCCGATGCCCTGGAGAGAGGAGAGATCCGAAACGGTTTTGCGCTGGTACGACCGCCGGGCCACCACAGCATGCGGGTGGTGCACGGAAATCGTGGCTTTTGCAACATCAACAACATGGCCGTACTAGTAGAGTACCTGAGAACGAAATACGGGCACAAGAGGATCGCAGTCATCGATACTGATGTTCATCACGGAGACGGAACCCAGGAGATCTTCTGGCATGATCCGGATGTGCTCTGCATATCTTTCCACCAGGACGGACACACCCTGTACCCCGGCACCGGCTTTGTCAATGAGATGGGCGGACCACAGGCTTTGGCCAGAACGTTGAACATCCCCCTGCCGCCAGGAACGACAGACGAGGGCATCCATTACGTCCTGGACAGGCTCATCTTGCCGGTCCTTGAAGAGTTCAAGCCGGATCTGATCCTGAACTCAGCAGGTCAGGACAACCACTACACCGACCCGCTTGCCAATATGCGTTTCTCGGCGAACGGCTACGCCCGTCTGAATGAGAAGCTTGCACCTGATATCTGCGTCCTGGAGGGGGGATACGCAGTAGAGACTGCCTTGCCCTACGTGAACACAGGAATAATCCAGGCCATGGCGGGCCTTGACTACTCCCATCTCAAGGAGCCGGACTTTGTGCCCGGCAGATTCGTCCAGTCCGAGCAGATGAACCGAGAGATCGAGGCCACTGTGGCCCAGGTTCAAAGGCTCTGGGACGATAAAGATGAACTTGTCAAGGATGCCCTGCAAGGCCTTGGCGACTTTTACCGCAGGAAGAAACGCATCTTCTATGACACAGACATGATCAATGAGAGCCAGGAGGAGACCGTTCGTCTCTGCCCTAACTGCTCTGGCTACATGACCATCTCGTCTCAGGCGCAGCGAGGCTACGGCATCCTGAACAGCGCTTTTTGCGTCTCCATTCCCCGCAAAGCGTGCTCCTCATGCCGTGAGGACGCCAAGGAGGAGTACGAGGAGCACATCGACGACCGCAGGTTCGGATACGTCTGCATGCAGGACAAGGACAGGGACACATTCAAGTTCCACAACAACATGACCCATACGCAGAAAAGTTATTGAGTCAAAATGACGGAAATCAGGGACCCTGTACACGGTTATGTGAAGCTGGAAGGGCTGGCGCAGGATCTGGTAAACACGCCGCAGATGCAGCGATTGCGCTGGATCAAGCAGCTAGGCCTCGCCTGCCTCGTTTACCCAGGTGCCAATCACACCAGGTTTGAACACAGCCTAGGTGCGTATCACCTGGCCATGCTACTTGCCGAGCATCTCGGCCTGAATGAAGAAGAAAAGCTAAAGGTTTGCGTTGCCGCTCTCCTGCACGATGTCGGCCACGGGCCGCTCTCTCATGCCACAGAATCTGCACTTGCGCCTTACCTGCGAAAGGAGCATGAGAGCATCATTGGCCTCCTGAAGAGCGGAGATCTTTTGGATGTTCTGGACAGACACGGCCTGTGCCCTTCTGAGGTTCAGTCGTATATCCATGGAGCTGGCCTGGGACAGATTGTCAGCGGCGAAATCGATGTGGACCGGATGGATTACCTTATCCGAGACGCACATTACACTGGCGTGGCCTACGGTGTGATCGATCGTTTGCGGCTCTTGCAGAAGATGAAGCTTTACCACGGCCAGCTCGTGGTGGAGACAGGCGGCGTTCAGGCTGCAACCTCACTCCTGATCTCCAGGCTGCTAATGCATCCATCAGTGTATTATCATCATGTCTGCCGCATCTCGGAGTGCATGCTCTCGGCAGGCATTCACCACATGATCGAAGAAGGAGCAAGTGCTGCCGCAATCAAATCGATGGACGATATTCAGCTCTTTACTGCTATGGATCATGCGGGCGGCTATGCAGCCGAGATGGCAGATCGCATCAGGCATAGGAGGCTCTTCAAGCGGGCCATTTACGTCGGCCTGGAGTGCTTGGACCCATCGCTCATCAGGATAAGCGAGAGGATACTGGCCCAGGAGTTGGCAAAAGATGCAGGAGTTGATGCGAGCTATATCTTGGTAGACAACCCACCTCTGCCGGACAACGCAATGGGCAGCTTTCCTGCGCTCGTAGGAACGCAAGTGCAGCATCTGCGGGAGGTCTCGCCCCTCGTCAGCATCCTGGAAAGGGCGCACAGGGCTACCTGGCGCTTCGGGATATATGCCCCAGCAGAGCTGAGAGAGAGGGTAGCGCAAGCTGCAAAACGATATCTGAACCTCAGGAAGAGCACAGTTCAACACACATTTTCCGACATCGATAACAGTTACCTTTAAGACGCAATAGAGCGCAATAGAGCCAGAATGGCATTCCCCAGAGACAGAAAGGCGATGGACAAGAACCTGCTGGTCAAAACCATCCAGACGATGAACCAGCATCTTCCTAGCAAGCGCCTGAGGCTGACCGACCTTTTAGAGATGGATAAGCCTGGCATCAGAGGCAAGGACAACACCTTTTTCGTGATGGACAGACAAGAGCTTGAGCTTATCTCTCAGTCTGCTCCGAGGTTCATGTGGAGCCGACTGAGATTGCCCATGCTCATCGAGATGTCGCCGGACCTGGGCAGTGGTGCGGCCCGAGTGCAGGGCGAGGCGGAAGGTGAGGTGGTATGCAAGATCCTGGGCAAGGACCGTCCAGGGGGAAAGCAGATAATCATCTACCTGCCGGAAGTCAGAGAGCTGCGTCGAAAGCTTCCTACCACTACGCAGTACGCCTTCGTAGCCAACCTCAGGAACGATGTCGAAGACTGATATCTTTTAAATTCTTTGAGGCACTAATAGAAATATTGGAGGAGATAATGGCTGAAGACAGACTGGACGAAGGCGCACGCCTGTTCGCCCTGAAGATAAACCTGGGATCTTACAAAGAGGCTGCCAGGATCAAATCAGAATTTGGCCTTCCCAATGATATGGTCAGGAACGCTGTCATGCAAGCTTACGCGGCTAACATGAATAAAGGCGACTATTCCCTTGCAGCAGATCTTGCCAAGCAGTATGACCTTCCAGAAGACCTCAGGATCGAGGCCGCCTTGAGATCCTTCCACAGAAAAATCGATAGCGAATTCTTCCGGGCGGCGGCCGAATATGCCAAGGAATTCGGTCTGCCCGAGGATCTGGTAAGAGAGGCAGCCATCCAGGCATTCAACAAAAGCATGAGTTTTGGCCTGGTTAAAAACGCCGCTGAGATAGCAGAGGATTTTGAACTGCCAGAAAAGATGAAGCGAGACGCAGCAATCAAGTCCTTCGAGCAGCATATGGATGCAGGGCTCTACAGGAAGGCTTTGAAGATCGCCCAGAAATACAAGCTTCCAGATGAGATGGTCCAGGCAGCTGAGAGCAAAATAACTTGAACTGAGATCATGCCGCAAGTGGTACTTACCATCGGGGGCTCAGACTCAGGAGGAGGGGCCGGAATACAGGCAGACATCAAGACCTTTTCGGTCCTGGGATTGCACGGAACCTCCGCCATCACCGCCATAACTGCGCAAAATACCCTGGGAGTGCAAAATGTTTTCGGCCTTGGTCCAGAAGTCGTCGAAGCGCAGCTCAAGTCGATCACCGATGATTTTTGCGTCGCATTTGCCAAGACGGGGATGCTTTATTCTGCAAAGACCGTAATAGTAGTTGCAAAGCATCTCCATGAAAATAATATACCCTTTGTCCTGGACCCTGTTATCGAGGCTGAAGCAGGCGGCAGGCTGCTTCGGCCTGAGGCTATCTTAGCGCTCAAAAAACGCCTCATTCCCCTGGCGAGGGTGGTGACCCCGAATATATTTGAGGCTGAGGCATTGACGGGCATCCATGTGAGCGATATTGATAGCGCAGATGCGGCTGCGAGAGAGATCCTGAAAATGGGAGCCGAGGCGGTCATCGTCAAGGGTGGACACATGGACTGTACCGATCTGCTGCGCACTGCCGAGGAGATGTTTCGTCTTCCTGGAAGAAGGATGACAGGAGGCAACCACGGCGTAGGATGCACCTATTCTGCTGCTTTGACATCTTTTCTCGCAAAGGGCTGTTCGTTGCCTGAGGCTGCCATAAAAGCCAAGAGGGCTGCAGCAGTGGCGATCTCACACAGCATGAAAGTGGGTAAGGGCGTGGGACCTGTGAACCAGGTCGCGTTCCTGCGAGAGGACGCAAAGCGATCTTTAAGGCTATGCCCACGTAAAGTCCTCTTGGGGATGGGAAGATATAAATTGGTTGCAAGATTGATTCACGGAGGATAGCTCTAGCTGGAGTGTTGATTTAATGGGAAGCGTAAAACCCAGTTACATTAAAAATTTTGCCATGGACCTGTTGAAGAACTATGAAAGCTCCTTTAGCCCTGACTTTGAGCAGAACAAGCTGAAGGTATCAGAGTACACTGACATCAAGAACAAAACCATTCGCAACCGCGTAGCTGGCTACATAACTCGCGTGTTGAGACAGAGAAGTACCCGCAGAGGAGAGGTCGAGGTCGATGTTTAAAGGCGTGTTTCCTGCAATAATCACGCCATTTAAAGAGGACTACAGCCTTGACGAGGAGGGTTTGAGAAGCAATATAGAACACCTGCAGAGATCGGGCATCGCGGGAATAGTTCCCTGCGGCACAACTGGCGAGTCCGCTACACTCACTTTTGAGGAGCATAAAAAGGTAGTTGAGATCGCTGTGGATTGCTCCAAGGTGCCGGTCATTGCGGGTACAGGCTCGAATAATACCCGTGAGGCATTGGAGCTGACCCGTCACGCGGCAGACGCAGGCGCACATGCCGCCCTTCTGATCACACCTTATTATAATAAACCCAACGATCGCGGCATGTTCGAGCACTTCAAGACGATAGCTGAGAAGTGCGACATACCCATAATACTTTATAATGTCCCCAAGAGAACTGGAATTGACCTCAAGCCGGAACTTGTCGCGAAGCTTTCAAGGATAACGAATATAAAAGCCATAAAAGAGGCCAGTGGAAGCCTCTCTCAGGTCTCTCAAATCATTGAGCAAACGAGGGGAGGCGACTTTAC
>JAAZNX010000059.1 GCA_012798025.1 Methanothrix sp.
GCCCGGATCTTTGCCAGCTCCATGAGAATTTCTTCAATGGAGCTCTTATCGAGCAGCCCAGCGTCCCTGGCCCTGCGCAACATCATGGCCCTGAGAATCAACGATATGAAAAAGATGAATAGCAGGCCCTGAAGCGTTTCATTGTCTTAACTTCTCTTTCTGCGGTCTTGGGGATGATCTGACCCGTTGCATCCTGTGGTGGTACGGCATTCGAGATGGTTTATTGATATCTGTTTTGCTGGGCTACCACCACAAGATTCAACAGAAACTCAATTGCCAATAGCTTTATACCTGAATGTGCCCTTATTTGGGATCGCTAATGCTGCAGAAAAGGAGCTGGGACGACCATGGACATCACCGCCGCGGACCTGCACGTATTTGAAGCTGTATCGGCCTTCTCGCTGGTGGTGCTTGGCACCGTTATACTGAGGAAGAAGTCCATCTTGCGTGAAGAGGATGCGGCTTTATTCGCAAAGCTCCTCACAACTGCGGCACTTCCGGCATTCATCTTTTTTCAGCTCTCGACGCACCCTGTATCGAGCCGCCAGTTCTTGATGGTTCTGGCGATGATAGTGACAGGCATCCTGTCCATGGGAGCGGCCTGGTTCGCAGGAACGGCTCTGCGATTTGACAGGCAAACGATCGGAGCCCTCATGCTCACCTCGTCCTTCGGCTCCACAGCGCTGGTCGGCTATCCGCTCATTCAATTCTCTTTTCCGAATAATCCTGATGCACTGACAGACGCCATCCTGCTGAGCGAGCTTGGCGTCGGTCTTCCCATCTTCATCCTTGGGCCCGCCGTCGCCATGCACTTTGGAGAAGATTCAGAGGCAGCGGGGACGGAGAAGAAGGTCTTGACAGAGTATTTTCGATCGCCCATCTTCTTTGCGGTCCTCTTTGGCCTACTCATTGCTCCCTTTCAGATTCCCACAGATAATTGGTTTCTGGCACCTTTTTACGAAGCCCTGAGCATCATCGGCAGTGCCGTGGCGGCGCTTGCCTGTCTCATCCTCGGGCTCCAGCTCAAGCTGAAGTCGCTGAAAGGAATCTGGCTGCTGTTCATCATTTCTGCCTTCATCCAGATGGGATTTCAGCCCTGGGTTGCTCACGTGCAGGCGAACCTCTACAACCTCGGCGCCGAACAGACTCAGGTACTCTCGCTCATCAGCGCCATGCCTGCCGCGGTCCTTGGATCGGTCTTCGCCACGCACCACAGGTGTGCAAGCGACACAACATCGGCGCTAATCATGATGCACCTACTACTGGCCATCGCACTCGTGCCCCTCACTTTCGCCGTGCTGAATATGCTCTGACGAGAAGACGAGTGCTCTGATAGTCACCACGCAGATGCCTCCATTTAAAACCGTGCTAAGCTGACGACACAACAATGAACAAAGTATTTAGCCATTGATCAGGCAGAGATCGCAAAAGGTTTGTGTGAGAACGACCATGGCAAAATTCGAGGTAGTGTATCGATAATGCTGTAAAATAGTAGTAGTAGTCCTAAACATCAGAAGACTGCCAGTAAAATATTAGCAGCATTCTGACCTGTCAATAGGATTTATAATAATCCCTGTATCCATACTTGAGATATCTGACCAAATCAAGGAGGATACAGGGCATGGAATCATTGGAGCCAATAATTAATTATCTTGTCGAATGTACACATCAATCATCTAAATGCATTACGATGTATTGCAGATCAGCCGGTGGGCGCCGCAAGGCGACAGGAGCCGATTCCGGCTGCATAGTGCAGAGCGGAATACTTCGCCACAACTACTATCTTCCCGAATTGCCCCCCGCGGGCGCGGGGTCAGGGGGCCGCGCCAGCGGCCTTGCGGGACGCCCAAGAAGAGCTGCCCGCTAAAATTATCCCTGCCACTGTGCCAGTTGCCGCCGCACCAGCTCCGCAGCCGGGCTCTCGATCTGCTGATAGATGGCTAGCGCATCCTGCGCTAACTTGACCGCCTCGTCACGCTTCCCGAGGCGGTCCAGCGCCAGGCTCATGTTCCAGAGGGCATTTCCTTCGCCCCTGCGATCCCCGATCTCCCGGGCGATGGCCAGAGCCTGCTGGTAGTACTCGATGGCCTTCCGGGCATCGCCCAGATCGGCGTAGGCGCTGCCCAGGTTGCCCAGGTGCACGCCCTCGGAATTTCTGTCATTCATCTGTCTGGCCGCTGCCAGGGCCGTCTCCAGCCAGCGAATCCTTTCTCGAGGATGCAGGCGCAGGTCCAGCACATAGGCTCCGGCGTCAGGATAGGAGCTGCAGAGTGAGGCTGCCGCTCTGCTGCCCTGCAGGTTCCTCTCTGCCCAGGCTTGGCCGGCACGGATGTTGGCCCACTCCCGGTCCAGGAACGCCAGCCCGGATGAGACATTCTCCCCGCCCTGAATGTATTGCTCTTTGGAGGCAGAAAGCACACTTCGGTAGTGCTCGGCGTGGTGCTGCTCTGCCTGTGCCTTATCCTCAGCCTGCAAGCGAGAGGCAGCATAGTCCCGGGCCAGGTCGTGCAGCCGGTAGCGCTTGCCAGCCGGATCAAATTCCACCAGGCTCCACTTCAACAGCTCCCCCAATGACTCCTCAGCTGGATCTCTATCTCGCTGCCAGACTGCGGCCGCTGCCGTCAGATCAAAGTCTGCCGGAAAGACTGATAGCAAGCACCACAGCCTCTGCAGCTCCGAACTGAGCAGATCGTAGCTCAGGCTGAAGGAGGCCTCCACCAGCTCCAGGCGCTTGCGAGCGTCCAACAATCGCTTGACATAATCATCCACGCTCAGGTTCCTCTTCTCCGCCAGGGTGGAAGGCGGCGTTGCGCAGGGCGATGGGCAGGCAGCCACAGAGCCTGGCCAGCTCGCCGGCCCGACCACCGATGCGCTCTGCAATCTCCAGCAGCAGCCTCTTGGCATCCTCCAGGGGCAGGAC
>JAAZNX010000054.1 GCA_012798025.1 Methanothrix sp.
CAATAAGTAGCTGCAGAACAACCTATAAGTGCAACTGAAACTATAGCTATCGATATTGCTAGCATAGCCTTCTTCAGATCAATCCCTCCATCAAGCGAATAACGCTAATCAATCTAATGATCCTGTACCTTGTAAGTAGACACACCTATTTTAATCTGTTGATTGCAGCTTATATATGCAAAACAGGATTTTCGTTCTGCAGCTATCAGATACTTAACAAATTGCACAAACAAAGTATCACATGACCCTCAAACCAGGGGAGCGTATCAATGTTGAAATATTTTGTGAAACATATATATAGGGTCATTTGAACCACTGCCACCTATCAAAGGTATCGATCCAAAGAGTTTGTAACCAAAAGATTAATACGTGAAGGGTTTCTCGATATGTAGTAGTATGCTCACTCCTATCGATCCTATGAGAAGGTCATCTTTTGCTCATACCAATGGCATACAAGCTTGGCTGTTCGATTACAAATTCGAGCACAAATAATAGCTATATAACTAAATTCATCGTCATCAGGTCGATAATGGGCATGCAAAAACCCCATCTCGTATAGTGCCGTAGAGAAGCGCTTCGCAATTTTTTTGCGAAGGGTTCCCGGGTTTCTTAGTCCCGGAGCGGGACTAAACCCCAGCAATGGTGCTGGAACAGGAGGACAAACGGGGGATGCTGGCAGAACTGGAAGATAAGAGAGGCAAACTCAGACAGGAGTCCCTTGCCTTCAAGGATAGGCGCAGTCAACTGAATGCAGAGGCGAGCAAGTGGGCCGCAAAGAGAAACGAGCTCAACAAGGCCACCAAAGAGCTGATTGAGAAGGCCCAGGAACTCAAAAAGCTGCGAGACGAGAATAACAAGAATGTGGCCGAAGCCAAGAAGCAAAGGGATGAGTACAACGAAAAGACCAACCAACTCTATGCAAGGATAGATGATATTCGCAAGAAGTACAACCTCACCGGTGAACGCTCCATAAGAGACCTGCGCCGGGAGATCGACCATCTGGAGTTCAGGCAGCAGACAGAGGTCTTGAGCCCGGACAAGGAGAAGCAACTGGTCGATAAAATCGCCGCCTTACATGCTGAGTTTCGGAGCCGCAAAGAGCAGCTTGAGAAGAATGAAGAGCTGAGGAAGCTTCTGGATGAAGCCCAAGCCATGAGGGACCGGGCGTCTGAACATCATGAGCAGGTCACGAAATTTGCAGAGCTGGCTCAAGAATATCACGACCAGATGATCGCCGCATTCAAGGAAGCCGATCAAACTCGTGCCGAGGCCGACGCCGCTCATAAGGAGTTCGTCAAGGCCCAAGAGGCTGCAGATGAGCAACATAAAGAGTTCATCCGCACCCAGCGCGAGGTTCGCGACTTTGAGAAGGTGATCTTGGGCCTGAAGAAGAAGAACAGGGACATTAAGGAAGATCGCGCCAAAGAGGTCGCCAAGCGCGAGGCAGAAGAGATCCTTACCCACTTCAGGCAGGGCGAGAAGCTGGACACATCAGATCTGCTCAGGCTACAGCGCGCAGGTCTTGTTTAACTGACTTCAAGTTTCAATCTTGACGGGCAGAGAGCCTGCCCTTCTTTAGATTTTAGTGCGCTTTTTTGCAGACCACCAACGTAAACAGCGCACGCAACAGTGAAGATGCAGATTTCGTTGATATAAAGACCGTAAGGTTTTAAACTTCTGCACCAGATCCTCGATGATGAAAGAAATTCGCCTGCTCTTCGGAAAGCCGGTAATCCGGGACAGGTCAAAGCTCTTATCAGCGCTGCGTGAACTTCAATCAAGCCATGGTTGCATAGTGCAAGCCTTTGATGCAGACAAGGTCGTCAGCGAGAGGCATCTCATCTATGCAGCCGAGAAAGCCATAGATGCCATCTCCGATTGCAGAAACATCGCCAAAGACCCTGGAGTGGAAATAATGCGTTACGCATCTGGGGAGCGGCAGATCGAAAGAGCGCTGATCATGGGAATCTCCGATTCTACTGAGCGGATAGCTCTCATCCTCGTCTCCTTTGACAACGGTTGCCAGTGGCCCGACTCCTCAGAGCTATCTCGCCTGATCGAACTGGACGGACAAGGCTGCTCCTTTGACGGCGAAACGGTAAAAAAAGTCTTTAACATATCCGAGGAGGAGATGGAGGCCGTAGGCGAGGACCGGATAGAAGAGCTGGTCATTGAAAGGGTAGCCCTAGTGGATACATACCGGTGAACTGTAACAGGATGAGTTCTGAAATGAAGGAAGAATTCTACACCCAGAAGCGATGGCTCAACTGGATGAACAAGGTCAAGGAGAGCAATTTCAAGCTAACAGAATCGGATGACAAGAACACAGGTGCTGTCTTTATCTATATCATGGACGATGTTGTTCTGGCGTGCCTGAAGGTCATAGCTAGATGCGAGAGGGGGATTATAACTCCTGAGGAGGCCATCGCTGAGATTGC
>JAAZNX010000137.1 GCA_012798025.1 Methanothrix sp.
CAATCGATCTTTTACCGGCTGGTAATTGACTAAAGGTGGTCTTTTGCTCGATAGAAATGTTCTATATAGCTCCTATTTTACCCGGGACAAGCTGGTGCATCACCACATAAACTCCTTCAACGATTTCATCGATAGAGGTCTTCAAAAAGTCATAGACGAAGTGGGGATCATCGAAACCAATATCGAGAATACCTATGTAAAGCTTGGCAAGATCCGGGTGGAGAAGCCCATGGTGCGCGAAGCTGACGGCTCCATAGAGAAGCTCTATCCTAACGACGCTCGTTTGCGCAACCTGACCTACTCTTCTCCTATCAAGCTGGAGATGACAATTGTTGAGGGCGAGATGGAGAAAGATCCCGTGGAAGCGGAGATCGGCACACTGCCCATCATGCTCAACTCCAAGATCTGCAACCTTTATGGCCTCAGTGCCGATGAGATGATCACATACGGTGAGGACCCCAACGACCCTGGAGGCTACTTTGTTGTCAATGGCTCAGAACGAGTGATCATGACGCTCGAAGACCTCGCTCCCAATAAGATCCTGGTGGAGTACAATCAGCGCTACGACGAGAATATCGAGGTGGCCAAGGTTTTCAGCCAGAGGCAGGGTTACAGGTCTCTTGTCATCGTAGAGCGAGGGCGGCGTTCCATCCTGGAGGTCTCCTTCCCGTCTGTCTCCGGCAGGTTGAACTTCGTTACTCTGCTTCGATCTTTGGGTATGGAGACGGATATGGATATCGTTAAATCGGTATCTGATAATCCGGAGATCATCAAGTTCATGCTTGAGAACCTGGAGGAGGCAGAGGTTTCGACCAACGATGAGGCCCTGGAGAAGATAGGCTCGCGTGTGGCTGCCGGCCAGGCCAAGGAGTATCAGAAGAAGAGGGCAGCCTATGTTCTGGACAGATATCTTCTGCCCCATATCGGTGTAGAGGAGAAGGACCGATACGCTAAAGCCCTGTTCCTCTCGCGCATGGCCGAGGCCTGCTTCGAGCTGGCGCTGGGACGCCGTGGAGAGGATGACAAAGACCACTACTCCAACAAGAGGCTGAAGCTATCTGGAGATCTGATGGAGGATCTCTTCCGCGTTGCTTTTAACCGTCTCACCAGGGACATAAAATATCAGTTAGAGCGGGCCAGCATGAGGAACAGAGAATTGAATGTAGTGACAACGGTACGCGCAGACGTCCTGACAGAGAGGATGATTCATCCCCTGGCTACAGGCAACTGGGTCGGCGGTAGAACTGGCGTCTCACAGCTTCTGGACAGGACGGATTACATGGCCACACTCTCTCACCTGCGCAGGGTGATCTCGCCCCTGTCGAGATCTCAGCCCCACTTCGAGGCCAGGGATCTGCATGCGACTCAGTGGGGTCGCATCTGTCCGAGCGAAACGCCAGAAGGGCCAAACTGCGGCCTGGTGAAGAACTTCGCTCAAGGAGTTGAGCTCTCCAAGGGCGTGGATAATTACGACGACATAAAAAAGATATTAGTGGATTTAGGCGTGGTTCCGGTAGGTGGTAATGTTGGCTGAGGCCTTGAACAGCGGCGCTCGCGTTTATGTAAATGGCGAGATCGTAGGACATCATGACGACCCCAGGGCTCTGGTAGATAATTTGCGTCGCCTCCGGCGTGCGGGCAGCATAAGCAACCAGATGAATGTGGCCTACTTCGAGAACACCAATGAGATATTCCTGAATACCGACTCTGGGCGTGCCAGGAGACCCGTCATTGTGGTGGAGAACGGAAAGGCCCTGGTAACTGAAGAGCATGTGAATAAAATCAGGAACGGCGAGATGACATTCGCCGATCTTGTGAACCTGGGCCTTGTGGAGTATCTGGATGCTGAGGAGGAGGAGAACACCCTCATTGCAATCTGGGAGGAGGATATAACCCCCGATCACACCCATCTGGAGCTGGATCCCTCTCTCATACTGGGAATTGCAGCAGGCCTGGTGCCTTATCCTGAACACAATGCCAGCCCCAGGAACACCATGGGCGCAGGAATGGTCAAGCAATGCCTGGGCATGTCCACTGCCAACATGAGGCTCCGGCCAGACACGCGCGGACATTACCTAAACAGCCCCCAAAGGGCTATCGTCCGGACCAAAACATCTGCTGCCATCGGCTTTGATGAACGGCCCGCAGGCCAAAACTTCGTGGTTGCCGTACTGGCATACGAAGGATACAACATCGAGGATGCACTGGTCATGAATCGCGGGTCCATCCAGAGGGGCCTGGCTCGCAGTCACTTCTTCCGCGTATCCGAGGCAGAAGAGCGAAAGTACCCCGGAGGCCAGGAGGACAAGTTCGAGATCCCGGATGTGGAAGTTCGCGGCGCACGTGGCTCAGAGGCTTATGACCAACTGGATTCTGACGGCCTCGTGAATCCCAATGCATACGTCGGACCGAACGATGTGTTAATTGGCAAGACCAGCCCCCCCAGGTTTTTGGAGGAACCATCTGAGTTTGGACTCACCCCACAGCAGAGGCGCGAGACATCTGTAACGATGCGTTCAAACGAGAAGGGCGTGGTGGACATGGTCATCCTAACCGAATCCTCCAATGGCAACCGCCTGGCAAAGGTCAAAACCCGGGACCAGCGCGTGCCTGAGCTCGGTGATAAATTCGCCTCCAGGCATGGGCAGAAGGGCGTAGTGGGCCTGATAGTGCCCCAGGAGGACATGCCCTTCACCGAGTCTGGAGTTGTGCCTGATCTCTTGCTCAACCCGCATGCCATTCCTTCACGTATGACTGTGGGGCATGTGCTGGAGATGATCGGCGGCAAAGTTGGATCTCTAGAAGGCAGGTTCATAGATGCAACTGCTTTCTTGGGCGAGAACGAGCCGGATCTGCGCAGTGCACTGACGAAGTTCGGCTTCTCCCACACAGGCAGGGAGATTCTTTACAACGGAGCCACAGGCGAGCAGATCATGGCTGACGTATTTGTGGGAGTCATCCTCTACCAGAAGCTTTATCACATGGTCACAGGCAAGATGCACGCCCGGTCCCGCGGACCTGTCCAGGTCTTGACCCGCCAGCCCACAGAGGGCAGAGCCAGAGAGGGCGGCCTGCGGTTTGGTGAGATG
>JAAZNX010000174.1 GCA_012798025.1 Methanothrix sp.
TGCTTGTCCAGCATCTGATCCTGCTTGTCCAGCATCTGATCCTGCTTTTGAATCATCACGTCCATCTTTCCGCCGAGGTTGTTGTTCATGCTATTGACTGCTAAGATGAGCTCCTTCAGATGATCTGCTGCAGTATCCAGCCTGGAATCTGTCTCTCCAGGTCCCACAACCTTGTAGAAGTTGGCGAAGTCTCCTTTGGGCTCAGAATAGTCCTTTTCGATTAAGGAGACTTTTATCAGAGTGTTCTTGATGTCGATAGCTTCTTCAAACCACTTCAGCTTATCGTCATCGCCCTCGGCCATGATCTTCACACGTCCGTCATCAAGATTCTCGACTGTTCCCTTCAGACCGAGGGCTCGGGCAATATCGATGATCCGGGCTCTGTATCCGGTCCTCTGGACCTGGCCAGAGACGTAAGCTGTAAGCCTCTTCATCTGGTTGACTCTTGTTGCTCTTCGTATTTGGGCTTATCGTCATCAGTTTGACCCAATATCACAGACGATGAATCAAAATAGTATCTTTCGCCACCCTAGGGAATCTTCCTGGTTCTTCCCAGCACTATCTGCTTCGTTGCCCGCTCTGCCTCGATATTGCGCCTGCACACTGGGCAGATCCAGATCCAGTCAAGGCCTGTCGAATCCTTCTGCAATTTTTCGGGCAGGATCGACTCAATCCTCTTCAGCATGGGCTCTGTGGCATATCGAGCGCCACATATCTTGCAGGCCACAAGATCGAAAGAAATCGTCGGCTCTTCGCCTGCCTGATCGAACGGAACCAGCGTGAGCGCCTTGGCCGGGCAAAACTCGACGCACAGATCGCACTCTTCCTTGCACTTCTTCCAGTGAATTGACCTCGTCTCAGGTGTTTCTTCGCGGGTGATGTTCTGGTTTGGACAAACATTGGTGCATGAGAAGCAGCCCAGACATTTGATCACATCGACTTTGATCATCTTCTATCTCCCTCGTGCCACTGCCATGGCAGCCCTGGCGCGAGCCCTGCTGGAGGCAAGCTCGAAATCGGTGCTCAGCGCGTTGGCAGGACAGCTAATGATGCATGTGGGAGTCTCTCGTCCAGCGCACAGGTCGCACTTGTGCGCTATCTTGTCCGACCAAACCACGCCGAACGGGCAGGCCAGTTGGCACAGCCCGCAGCCTGTGCACTTCTCGACGTCGAAAGCAGTGCGCTCTGCATCCTTGTAAAGCGCTCCCGTGTAGCATGCTATGGTACAGGTCGCTTCCTCGCAGTGGTGGCAGAAGATGGGAACAGAGGCATGGTCTCCTGCCATATGCACATTCACGTGCCCTTTGCCACCATGCACACGTTTGCATGCTACCTCACACGACCTGCAACCTATGCATCTGCTGATGTCAACGTAAACCGGCATTTAATCCCCCCTGGAGATCTTACAGGCAGAGACCTTGAACTCAGGTATCTTGGCCTCAGGGTCTGTTGCCTCTGTGGTGAGCATGTTCGTTCCTGGGAAGTGGAAGGGCATGAACACAACCCCCTTCTTCACCCGGTCTGTGAGGCGCGCACGAGCTGTAGTTCCGCCACGCGGCGAGGTTATACTCACTTCATCGCCATCTGCGATCCTGAGCTTGGCGGCGTCCTGAGTGTTGATCTCGACGAACAGTTCCGGCTCGCGTTCAATTAGCGAGGGACTGCGGCGGGTCATAGACCCTGCATTGTGGTGCACAGCCACGCGGCCTGTGGTCAGGATAAATGGATACTCCCAGCTCGCCTCCTCCGCTGCTGGCCTGTATCGCACTGGCACGATGGCCGCCCGACCATCTTGGAGCTTGAAGCCCTGTGTGTGCAGGATGGGCGTGCCAGGATGATCCGGATTCGGGCAGGGCCAGACAAGTCCAGGCCCATTCAGGCGCTCCCTGAGAATGCCGCCGTACTGGGGCACTAGTTGGTTGATCTCCGAGAGCACCGATGCTGCATCAGGATAGTTGAACTTCAGCCCCAGGCTATTGGCAAGCGCGCATACTATTTCCAGATCCGACCTGGCCTCTCCCGGCGGCTCTATGGCCTTGCAGCTCCACTGCACGCGCCTCTCAGTGCTGGTGTAGGTACCCTCTTTCTCAGCCCAAGCCGATGCAGGCAAAACGACATCCGCCAGTTGTGCAGTTGCTGTCATGAATATGTCCTGCACCACGAGGAAATCCAGCTTTTCCAGGGCATCTCTGGTGTAGCTGCTGCTGGGATCTGAGTTGGCAGGGTCCTCGCCCACTATGTACATTGCCCTGATCTCGCTCCTGGCAGCAGCGTCAATCATCTCAGTGGCAGTGAGCCCCCTGCCCACAGGGAGGTCTAATCCCCAGGCATGAGAGAAGAGCTTGGCTGTCTTTGGATCATCAGCTCTTCTGTATCCGGGATAAAATTCTGCCAAGGCTCCCATGTCACACGCTCCCTGCACATTGTTCTGGCCTCTCAAGGGCATGACTCCAGTGCCCTGCCTTCCCAGTTGCCCGCAGATCAAAGCCAAGTTAGCGATAGCCTGAACGTTATCAGTGCCCGTGCTGTGCTGCGTGATGCCCATGGAATAGAGGATGCTAGATGCAGGTGAGATGGCATAAGCCCGTGCAGCCCTCACGATGTCGCCCGCCAAAATGCCAGTTATCTCAGATACCTTTTCGGGTGTGTAGTCTTTGACAGCTTCCACCAGACCCTCATATCCGCGCGTCCACTTGCCGATGTACTCGCTGTCTACCAGGCCCTCTTTGATTATCACATGGGTCATGCCACAGAGCAGTGCCACGTCCGTCCCAGGCTTTAGCTGCAAAAAGATGTCCGCCATCCACGCAGTATGCGTCATGCGTGGGTCGGCTACTATCACAACCGCGCCGGAATCCCTGGCCCGATGAATCCAGCGCGAGAGAATCGCATGGTTCTCGGCCAGATTCGACCCGATGATGAAGATGCACTTGGAGTTGGCAATGTCGGATATTGGATTGGTCATTCCTGCTGCCCCAAGGGTCCTGTTCAGGCCGACAACAGATGGAGAGTGACAGAGCCGCGCGCAGTTGTCAATATTCCTCGACCCAAGGCAGCGGGCCATCTTTTCGATCAGGTAGTTCTCCTCATTTGTGCATTTGGATGAGGAGAGAAAGCCGACGCATTCCGGGCCGAACCTCTTGAGAGCTCCTCCAAGCCCCCTAGCGATCAGCTCCAGGGCCTCATTCCAAGATATCCTGGCCCAGCCGTCGCCCTTTCTCTTAAGGGGATGGTGCAGGCGATCGGGGTGGTAGAGGATCTCCAAAGCTGCGTTGCCTTTGGAGCAGAGAGCCCCCTCGCTGGCAGGGTGCTCCGGCATGTATTCAATTCCAGTGGCACGCTCCTTCTCGACTGAAATAAAAAATTGGCATCCTGCACCGCAGTATGGGCAGACCGTTGGAACAAGCACTTGTGGCATCTTAATCCTCAACTTTTTTATCTAGTAGGCATAAAGCTTTCCGTATGGCCTCTTCGATCTAGGAGAGAGCCTCATGAATTCATCTTTCAAGATCTCTTCTTTATTAAGCCCAAGCTCAGGAAAGCGTTCGATAAACTCGGAGACATAATGATCCACTATCTCCCTGTCGGCGCCGTCCAAGGAAGAGATCTCCACCTGGCTGCCAACCTGTGACTTGTCGACACGGCCGCGAAGATAGATCACACCACCATGCATGCCGGTGCCAAGAAAGTTGCCTTTATGCGATTTGCCACCCAAGCCCAGGAGTATGACGATTCCCCCGGCCATGTATTCTCCTAAAAAATCCTGAGATGTACCACCTATGACCAGAACTGGCCTCTTGTCTTCGTACTCCTTCATATGCAGAGCAGTTCTGTAGCCCACGCTCTCTCGCACGAAGATCTTTCCTCCGCGCATGGAAAATCCGAGCACGTCTCCAGCACGACCCTCGATGACAACTTCCCCATCGTCCATGGTATTGCCCACGCCGTCCTGAGCATTTCCGTGCACGATAATCTTGTGGCCGAAAAGGAAGGCTGCCAGGTCATTTCCTGGTGTTCCGAATATCTCGATCTCAACCTTTCGGCGCTCTTGATTGTAGAGGCGAGTGCCGATGTACCTCTGACCGCATACGTTCCTTAGCGCGATCTTCTGCACGCCTGAGAGCATCAGATCCCTGAGGCGGTCGTTCAATTCCTTGGTCTCCATGTTAGTGGCATCAATCTCTGCCGTCTCTATTCTCTCCTCGCCTTTTGCCGTCTTTTTCATATGTGGATCTGCCAAATGGGCCCTCGCCATTTTCTTTTCACTCTCCGGCTCCCTTTATTCCCAGTACCTCAAGCTCCCACTCGTACAGTCCCACGCCACGCAGATGATCGCGGTTACCGCGCAGGCTTTCCAGGGCATTGATTCCCATGCCGCCCAGCATCTCGCTGATCTCATGAGACCAGGCACAAATGAGATTTGAGAGGCGCAGTGAGGCTATGTCGACATTAAGCCTCCCAGAAAGACGCGGATCCTGGGTGCAAATTCCCCAGTTGCATTTTCCTGTGTAGCACTTCTGACAGAGGTTGCAGCCCATTGCGATCAGCGCTGCTGAGCCGATATAGACAGCATCTGCACCAAGGGCAATGGCCTTGATTACATCAGCGCTGCAGCGAATCCCGCCCGCCGCGATGATGGAGCATCGATTTCTTATGCCTTCTTTTCTCAGGCGCCCATCCAGGGATGATATGGCCAGCTCGATGGGTATTCCAACATTATCTCTGATCACTTTGGGCGCAGCACCCGTGCCGCCGCGCAGGCCGTCAATGGCGATGATATCCGCTCCAGCGCGTACAATGCCTGAGGCTATGGCTGCGAAGTTATGCACGGCTGCGATCTTGACAGATATCGGCTTCTCGTAATTGGTGGCCTCCTTCAGAGCATAGATGAGCATGGACAGGTCTTCGATGGAATAGATATCATGGTGAGGTGCCGGGGATATGGCATCAGTGCCAGTTGGAATCATCCTTGTGGCCGCAACCTCCGCAGAGACCTTTTCGCCTGGAAGGTGGCCTCCAATTCCTGGCTTCGCGCCCTGGCCGACCTTGATCTCCACAGCAGCAGCACAGTTCAGGTACTCAGCGTCAATGCCGAAGCGGCCTGAGGCCACCTGCACTATGGCGCACTTCCCAAATTGCTCTCTCATCTCCATGGGAAGGCCGCCTTCTCCAGTATTGAAGAACGTTCCTGATTTGCAGGCTGCTGTAGCAAGCGACCGAAAGGCGTTGTAGCTTATTGCTCCATAGGACATCGCCGAGAATAGGATAGGAGTTTCGACCGTCAGATTCGGGCTAAGCTTTGTCTCTATCTGCACGCTGTCGCCTTCTGATTTGATGTCCATGAAGTCTGGCTTGGCGCCGAGGAAGGTGCGAAGTTCCATGGGCTCACGCAGGGGATCGATGGAGGGGTTGGTTACCTGTGAAGCATTGAGAACAATGTGGTCCCAGTAGATGCGGAAGGGCTTATCATTGCCACATCCTGTTAGGATCACGCCACCGGTCTCAGCCTGCTTCTTCAGGTCCTCCATCTTCTCGCGGGACCAGGAGGCGTTCTGTCGGTAAGGAGACTGTGTTGGCCGAACTTCGATGGCGTCCTTGGGGCAGAAGATTACACATCTCTGACAACCTGCGCACTTGTAGTCGTCCGATATCAACCGATCTTGAACCGGATCGTAGGTGTGAGTGCCGAAGGCGCATTGTCGCTCGCATCCTCGACACTGCCCGCACTTTGCTTCGTCCCTTATGATATGGAACTCGGGAAAGACGAATGATTTCATCCTTTACCATCCTCATGTCATATTGTTCAGTTTGCCGACGACCGGTTCGCCTCCATTTGGCGTCCAGACTGTGTCTAGCTCCGGCGATATGAGCCTGATTGATGCTTCTTCAGATGAGAGGTAGAACATCGATCCTCTGGTTGCTGCCGTGAGAGGGCGAAGCCTGATTCTGTCCGTCAGTCCTATCATCTTTCCGGTCTGACCGATGATTATGGAGAAGGGTCCGTTCATGAGCAGAGGCGCGTAGACCATTCTCAGAGCAGTGAGCAGTTTCTTCTCATTCTCGTTCATTCTATCAATTGAGTTCCAGATGGGAGGAGCAAGGATCTTTGCCACCAATTCTATTGGGAGGTTCTGTCTCCTCATGAGAAGGTCTGCTGCATAGGCTATGACCTCAGTATCTGTCTGAAGAGTGCAGGCGTAGCCGTACATCTCCAGATACCAGCGGTTTGTGCCATAAGAGGATATCTCGCCGTTGTGAACCACTGTTGTATCCAGAAGGCTGAATGGATGCGCTCCTCCCCACCAGGCCTGTGTGTTGGTGGGAAAGCGACCGTGCACAGTCCATGTGTAGGCCTTATAAAGCCGGTCTAGCATAAAGTACTTGCCGATCTCCTCTGGATAGCCCACGCCCTTAAAGCAACCCATGTTCTTCCCTGAGGAGAACACATAGGCGTTCTCGATTTTAGTGTTTATGTGCATGACCTTCATGACCACGTAGTCGTCGTCCGAGAGATTTGTCTCATCACCCTGCTTGCGGGGAGCAACAAAATAGCGCCAGACCAATGGGGGGTCGCTCACTGCGGTTTCATCGTCATGAGGGATCTCCTCGTCGTAGACTAAATCGAAGTTTTCGCAAAGGAAAACATCGAAATCCTGCTTTGCAGATCTTTTGGCATCCGAATTGCTGCCTGTGAACATGAGATGAAAAGCATAATAATCCTTGTATTCAGGATATATGCCATAGGCTGCAAAACCTCCACCCAAACCGTTGCCTCTGACATGCATATTGGCTATAGCCGACATGACTCCA
>JAAZNX010000077.1 GCA_012798025.1 Methanothrix sp.
ATCGTTATGCTTCTGTTGGGCGTGGATGAGGCAGGAAAAGGCCCCGTTGTGGGGTCGATGTTCATCGCAGGCCTGGTCATCGAGGAGGACAGGCTCTTTGACCTCGCTGCTATGGGCGTAAAAGACTCCAAGCGTCTCCGCCCAAAGGCACGTGAGATGCTGGCCAAAAAGATCTCAAGCATCTCTGCCGACCAGTACATCCTGGAAGTCCCGCCGAGGGTCATCGATGAGCTTCGATTGGTGATGACCATGAACGACATCATGGTAAGGAGCTTCTCTCAGGTGGTGCAGAGGCTGCAAGCCGACAGGGCTGTTCTCGACGCCGCGGATGTGGATGCTGTCAGGTTCGCAGAGCGGGTGAAAAACGATAGCAAAACCGGCATGGAGCTGATCGCCGAGCATAAGGCTGACGAGCGCCACCTTGTCGTCTCAGCCGCTTCCATCCTTGCTAAGGTGAGGCGAGATGCATCTGTGCGGGAACTGGAAGAGGAGCTGGGCCGCAAGATTGGAAGCGGTTACCCCACTGATAAGGATACGCTCGACTTTTTGAGCTGCTGGGTCAGAGAAAATCGGGAGCTTCCACCATGTGCCAGGCATAGCTGGATCACAGCACAGCGTATAAAAGCTAGTTTTATATAGACCGCCTGAAACTAAGAGTGCTTTAGAGTTGGGATACTCATGGATATAGAGGATACGTTGCTCATGATTCCAGGGCCTGTCAAGGTCGCACCGCGCGTTTTGCGTTCCATGTCCAGGCCTATGATCAGCCACAGAAGCGGCGAGTTCGGAGCCATCTACAGCGATTGCATCGGACTTCTCAAGCAGTTTTTCGAGACCCAGAACGATGTAGTTATAATGACCGGCAGCGGCACTGTGGGTATGGATGCTGCAGTGGGCAGCATCATCGGTCGGAAGGACACTATCGTAACCATATCCAACGGAAAATTCGGCGAAAGATTCACTGAGATCGGAGAGAGATACGGCAAGGTCCTTCCAGTGAAGTTCGAGTGGGGCACTCCCTTCGATCTGGAAAAAGTTGAAGCTGCTCTGGAACAGGGAGCTAAAGCTGTGGCCATGGTCCATAACGAGACCTCCGTCGGCCTCACCAACCCTGCAAAGGAAGTCGGCGAGCTGGCCCAAAGGCATGACGCTGTCTTCATAGTGGATGGCATATCCTCGATAGGCGGGAACGAATTCCTGACAGATGATTGGAAGATCGACATCGCCATCACCGGCTCTCAGAAGGCGCTAGCTGTGCCTCCTGGCCTGGCCATAGTCTCGGTATCGCCAAAAGCAGAAGAGCGTTTCGAGGCCAAGAGCGCCAGCTATTACGCAGATCTGAAGGCTCATCTGAAGAGTGCGAGGAAGAGTCCTGTACAGACGCCTTACACTCCGGCGGTTCCTCTGTTCTTCGCTCTACAAGAAGCGCTGCATATGGCGTCAGAGGAGGGCTTTGCCTCACGCAGGGCCAGAACTGCTCGGCAGGCTGAAGCAGTTCGGTCTGCAGCTAAAGCGTTGGACATCGAGCTCTTCCCGCAGGTGAATGAGCATTCTCATTATTCCAATACAGTCACAGCCATGAAGATGCCTGCAGGGGTCACAGATGACAAACTGCGTGGTGGCATGAAGAAACAGGGCGTGGTTGTGTCAGGCGGCCAAGAGCAGCTCAAAGGCAAGATATTCCGTATCGGCACCATGGGCGCCTGCTCATCAGGCGATATTTTGAGGACGATCCAGACTCTTGAGCTGGTGTTGGCCAAGGAAGGACAATTGCGATCACGTGGCGCGGGCGTTGAGGCAGCGAGCAAGGTGCTGGGAGTTTGATCCATCACGCGACATTCATCTATAAAATTTTTTCTTGGTTATTTAACTGTATATCGCCATCCAAAAATCTTATAAGCATGATTTTGCTTTTGAATAACTTGGAAAAAGAATGCAAAAGGGTTGAGTGAGTTGAAATGGGCTGCCTACGATCTTTGATCATTTTTTTTATATTACTCCTGTGGCTAACTAATCCTGGTTATTCTTATGATGTATCAGTATTCATGAATCAAGCAGGCACTTTGCTTGAGCCTTTTGATGTAGGCAAGACCATAGTATACGATGTTCAGATCTCTGGTGCAAGTAAATCGATGCTGTATACCGTTGAGATTACAGTGGGGCCGGGACCTGAGCAATCTGTCTCAAAAACCGTCAAAAAGGATATAAACGCGAACGGCAACTCGGTCGCCGTTCAATTTCCTGTGAATTTCCAGAGCTCTGAATTCTTGAGCGGCGAATTTGGAAAATGGCTGGACGACCAAAACCGGACAGAAACATGGGACAAAGCATGGTACAGGGTAGCCGTCACCTCCCTCAATCCCTTCGAGGAACCGGTACAAGCCGAGGATTATACTGGCAAGCCATCTCTTGCGAAAGTCTACGAGGAGTTTTGGGACCAGAAGGTTACGCCAAGAAAAGGATCAAATGAAGATAGATATCAGTATGAGGTTTCGGTCCTATCAACTGTGCAGGATAACATAACCTTAGAGGTTGGTCCGTCACGCAGTGGTCCTTGGACTTTGGTGGGCACACAAGCATATACGACACCGGGAATCCGTCAGATCCTCAAGTGGTCCAACGTAAGCCTGGGCTTCGATTTTGACTCTGCTGCTTACAGGATTTGCGGCAGAAAACAGATGATATTCGACGGGCCCTCGTGGCCTGTGGATGTCGAGTATAAAAACAGCATGGTATCTCCAGATGGAGGCTTGTCAGATACGCCTTTCAGCTACAGCATCGATGTTAAAGCAGCGAAGGCCATCGATGTGGGGCTGAATGTCTGGGATGTGAGCAACAAAAGATATAATTCTGTAGGAAGGCAAAGCTACGCTAACGTCGGTCAGTGGGAGACTATGGTCTGGAAAGACATCAATCCCTCATCGTCTGCAGAATCAAGCGGCATGTCCAACTATTACTTCAGCTTTTACTATCAAGGCTCTGATAATCCTTTCTCCACCACTTATGAAAAAACCGGTAAGTACTATTCAGGCCCCGCAGTGGTTGCGGTGAATTTGAGGAACTGGACCGTGAGCCCTCTCAATGGCTCAGCCTTCACTTTGTACAACTATTCTGTCAAGGTAGAAACAAGGCTGCCAAGCTGCGATATCGAACTGCAGACCGCTCCGCCAAACGGCGAGGTCTGGACAAATCAGGGAACTGCGACGTACAGTGGAGGCAATGACACACTCGTTTGGAAAAATGTAAGCTTCGATCCTGAGGGCGATGAGTTGGGCAATGCAAGTTATAGGTTCTTGCTTGGAGACATGGTTCTGGGAAAATATGTTGGTCCAAAGATCGATGTGGCTTTTCGGGATCTGCTGTACAGCCGCATTGGCAATACTGATCGCTTTGATTATAAGGTGAAGGTAAAATCATCGAGGCCAGGCCTGAAAATCGAGTTGATCTACACGGATGATGGAGTGGTCTGGACACGATCTCATCAGATCCAGGCGTACGGATCTAATTTATCAGAGTGGCAAGAGCTAACGTGGAAGAACCAACCCTGGCATAAGACCATAAAATTCGATGTGGTGAGTGATTAAATGGGCCAAGCACTTCGGGTTGCTGTACTCCTGATGCTTCTGTTGTTATTGGATCAGCTTGTCGCATGCCAGACGCTGGACATCCCCCCGCCTACGCCATCGCAAGGCGGCGGGGGTGGTGGAAGCAGGCAGACCGATCTGGACAGGATCTTAAAGGCTTTGCAGGAAGGAAAGGAGCAAAAGCCTCAGAAGTTCGAGCAGTTGAAGAAACTACTCTACATTGAGCCTTTTACCACTAAAGAATATAGCAATAAGTTAGGTCTGGGCCTGGATTTCAAAGGCAACATGACGCTCAATAGAACTCAAGGTTTCGTGGTACAAGCATATGTTGTAAATTCCAATCCAATAGAAATACGCAGAGCGATTTACCTGCGCTTGGAGGCCCTGATGCCAGGCGAGAACGCTTTCTCGCAGGTGAATTCCATACCACAGATCATTCAGGTAAATGAATACCAGGAATCAAAGGACGGATTGAACTTTACATACAGAGCCTTTCCTGAGCTGACATCTTTCAGGGATCTGAGAAAAGTCGGCACCGTCGTTCTTAGGCTGAAGGCGACCGACGGACAATACACCTGGACCTCGAAGAATCTCACACTTAATGTAACAAATAGCCCTCCTGTGCTATCTAACCAGTCCATCGTGGCTCCGAACCCAACGAGGTATAATGATCCAATTACATATGTGGCCAACGTCACTGATGCAAACGGTGATGCTGTAAATGTCACCTTGCATATACTGGATGATACGGGAAGTGAACGATCGAATGCAACTCAAATGGTCACCTCCGGCCAGAGTGTAAACTTCATAGCCAGCCAGTATGGTTTCTTTAATAAGGGCGACGCAGGCAAGAATTTCACATATTACTATTCCTTTGGAGATGGCATAAACGTCTCTGTAACCGGTATTCAAAAGGGGCCTCAGTTAAAGAAGAGCACTGCCATATGGGTGGGTAGGCCAAAAGTTACACCTGAAGACCAAAACCAATATTGGTGGCAGGGATACAACTTCAGCCTGGAAATGAAGAACCAAGAGCCCGAGGATGCACAGGTGCAGGTCTCTCTCTATTTGGACACAAAGGCCCACCCATGGAGAGCAATTGCGAGCCAGAATGTGATTTTATCGGGCAGTCCCAGGACCGTTTTCTTCCTTGTCAAGCCCTTTGATGTTCTCGATGCCAACCAGAGCTTCCGCTATAAATTCGAGTATTCGGAATATGACCAGAACCAGAAGGATTATATCGAGCAGGATGCACAAGCCCCGCTTAGTGCTAAACTGGTCAGATACGATACGATCTCCACGTTGAGCTTGGGAAATGTGGCTGCTATTTTGCTGCTAGCGTTCGTGCTCGGTCTTCTCCTGGAAAGGAGGTTTTACCGATGAATCTGCTCGGGCATGGTATGTTTGAGGCTTACATGCTCATATGCTTGGTTGCTATTTTGCTTTTAGGCGGGACTCTTCACGTGATGTATTTGAAAACGATTGAGTCCAAGGTGAGGCGCACCGAAGACAGCGATTTCGACTTCGAAGATCTTATGAGGTCTATGTACGTCTCTCAGGGGTCGAATTTCAACATCATGATGATCCTCTCCTGGAACCTATTATTTGTGGCATTGGCTTTTCTTTATTTGCTGACTCCCAGTATCTTTCCGGAGTGGAACTACTTCAAAATCCCTCGCGTGGCCTCGTGGGATTGGGGGTTTGCCATCTTTGGCACAGCAGCGTTGATCCCAGGAGCTATGATCTCCATATTTGTTCCAAAGGTTTACAGTTATCATCAAATACACAAACGTCTCAAAGGCATTGCAGCTGCAATTCCAGCCCTCCTTCTGGGATCTATCATTTGTTCCATCCATCTTGGAACCATCTACCCGGCCAGCGATCCGTTCTTTTGGAATCTTGGATACTTGATGCTAGCAGCAGCAGCGGTCCTTATGATCGCGCCAATATCAATTGGCTTTCTGGAGGTGCGGCGGCGATGAGACCTTGCATTGTTGGCATCGGAGGTGCAGGTGGAAATATACTGAGGCAGTTTCTACAGAGCCAGGACATCAATCTAATGGGCCTTCAATTTGGAATGCATCTGGCCTACGGAGGAGTCAAAGGACTGTGGCTGGAATCTGCTACTCAGGACACACAGCACCAGAATTACTACGGAAGTCTGGTACTGGGACGATATCCTTCATTTTTGATCTGTCATGGAAATGTGAGCGAGGGCTCTGACACCCGCAGGTATTTGAGTGATACCTACGGTTTCGACCTCAAAGCGCCAGGCTTTGACCGCAGGGCCGAGTACCTGAAAGGTATCTTTGAGGTATTCGAATCCGACCCTAAGCTGAAGGAAGTCTGCCTGGAGGAGTTCAAGAGCAACGGGAATCCTCTTTCCGGGTATATGTGGCAGGTAGGCATAAGGCCGTATACAATTATTTCTACAAGCGCCGCAAGATCCAAGCTGTGCGATAGCATTCTCTTTATAGCTTCTTTAGGTGGTGGAACCGGCACTGGGTTCATAAACCCGATCACGAGCTATGTACGATCTGAGGAGCCCATATTTCCAATCTTCGCTCTGGGAATTTTGACTGAGAAGGGAACAGATAAGAGAAAGGCCACAGAAGGCCAGAGAGATCTGGGCGCCGTCATTGCAATGTATGATCTGCTCACAAAGGCCTCGGGCGAAGGCATAGATGCTCTGATTCTGGTAGACAATCAGACCCTGGCGCAGAGGTTTGGAGGCAATTACACCAGCATGGATGTATGCATCTACAATTCTCTCAAACCGCTCCTTGATCTTCGTAATTATCCAGGGGACCTGCTCCAGGACGACTCACCAGGCATCAGGAGGGTCATCTGGGAAGTGAATGGGGGCAACAATGAATCGAATGGCATTTCCAGGAGGGATGATGGAGCTGGCAGGGAAAGTCTGCTTCCGCCCATCCTGGTGCCGTGCTACAGCATTCGACCTGCACATGAGGGAAATGAGATGGAGCTGGTGGAGGGAGCCCTTGGCAAGACGGGAAGCCTCTTGCCTGCAGGCAAAGACGGACGGTTGTTCCCATGCGATCCGACCAAGGCCGATCGAGTCCTGGTTTTCACACGCGGTTTTTTCCGCACCAAGGATATAAAGGAAGCTGTACAGAAGAGGACGGGCCTGTCGGAGAATAATATAATGGTCTACCGCAAATTGGGTGGCGGAAAGGCGGAGGATATGCTTATTCTGCTTCGCAACCCTTATGGAGGTTTTATTGGGGAGCATAAGCGTCCAGGCACATTGG
>JAAZNX010000196.1 GCA_012798025.1 Methanothrix sp.
CTTTCTATTAGCACGCTAATTACTAATTAAAAAGTTCCCAATAACTTGATCCACAATAAAATTATGCATTTAGAGCTAAATCCCAAAATGCCCATTAATTCCTAATTTCTAAAAAGGGGTTCGGGGAGAGGGGTAATACTTCCTTAAACCCCCACTGCACAAGTTTTATTTCCCATCAGGCGGATGGAAACGTCCAGCAATTTATGAGGAATTCTATGCGACTTTCCATGGATTTGGAGCTGCAGGACATACCAGGTCAGTTGCTGCTGGCATTGCAGCCCCTGAAGGAGAATAAGGCCAACATCATCAGCGTGGTCCACCACAGGGATCACAAGACCCCCCGTGGCATGATTCCAGTTCGCTTCGTCATTGAGATGGACCAGTCAAAGATCGAACAGGTCAAGACAAAGCTCAAGGAGAGCGGCATCTCAGTAGTGCGAGCGGGTGAAGATCGCTTCGTCGAGGCCGTATCCGTGGTCCTTGTCGGCCATGTGTTGGACAGCGACCTGGGGGATACAGTGAGCCGGATCGATTCCACCGGATTTGCTGAGGTTATGGATCTGGCCCTGACCATGCCAGGCGTGGCTGAGCCCTCATCTGCTTATCTCAAGATCCGGGCCACGGGCAAAACTGAGATCCAGAAGGCTCTGACCATCCTGCGCGAAGTCGGCAGAGAGAAGAAGTTGCTCGTCATAGAGCCGATAGAGGCTGAGTCATTATGAGAGATGTTAAGGTGTCCCTGGTGGGCTACGGCGTGGTTGGGCACGGTGTTGTCGATGTCCTGAGCCGCAAGAAGGAGCTGCTCCGAGATATGGGGCTGAACCTCAAGCTTGTAAGCGTTACAGACCACACTGGCACCGTACTTGCTGAGGATGGGGTCGATGCGGAGAAGATCCTGGGAGAGAGGACTCTTGCCAACGTGGCCACATCCGGCATGAAGGGCAAGGAGGCCATTTCAGCTATCGACTCCGACCTGGTGATCGAGGTCACTCCAACGAACATAGTTCATGGGCAGCCGGGCCTTGGGCATATGGAGGCTGCTCTGTCCGGTGGCAAGCACGTCGTGACCTCGAACAAAGGACCTCTGGTGGTATCTTATGGCAAGCTCAAGAAGCTGGCTGAGGATAACGGCGTGATGTTGAAGTTCGAGGCCACTGTGGGCGGAACCATGCCTCTGATCAGCCTTGTCGAGCGCACGCTGGTTGGCAACACCATCAATGGTATCCGGGGGATCTTCAACGGTACATGCAACTACATCCTGACCCGCATGGCTGAAGAGGGCATTCCTTACACTCACGCCCTGAGCGAGGCCCAGGATCTCGGGATAGCTGAGGCCGATCCCAGCTACGATGTGGAGGGAGTGGACACCGCAGGCAAAGTGGTCATTCTCGCAAACTCGCTTTTCGGTATGGATGTCAAGTATAGCGATGTAGATGTGACAGGCATAACAGGCGTCACTCCAGAGGCACTGGCCCTGGCCAAAAGGAGGGGTTACGCCATCAAGCTCATCGGAGATGTGCCGGCCCTGACGGTCAGGCCCACACTGGTGCCCCTGGGCAGCCCAATAGCTGTGTCGGGAACTTTGAACTCTGCGGCGATCTACACGGACCTGTCCGGAACCATAACAGTAACCGGCCTTGGAGCTGGCTCCATCGAGACCGCATCGGCCATTCTGACGGATATCATCAGCATATACAGGACCAAGCTCATCGACGCCATATTCTAAAGGCATCACAAAGCATGACCAGCTTTCTCAGTTTTGCAGAGCTCTGCAAGAAGGTAGAATGTGTCTCAAGCACTCTGGAGAAGATAGACCTGGTCGCGGATTTCCTGGTGAAGCTTGACGAATCTGAGCTTTCTGTAGCTCCTGGCTTCATCATGGGCACTATATTCTCATCTGGATCTGATCTGGTCATGGGGGTGGGCCCCTCCATCCTCTACGAGGCGCTGGCACGTGCTTGTGGCTGCTCTCCCGAACAGATCTCTTCCATGCTGCGAGCCACGGGCGATCCCGGCCTTGTGGCTGCTGGGGTCGTCCAGATGCGAAAGCCTCTTGGTTTTGCATCTTTCATCGGCGGAGAGCAGCTTTCCATATCTGAAGTCTACCAGAGGTTCCTGGCCGTTGCCCATGCTTCAGGCAAAAGGAGCCATGACACTAAGATCAAAAACTTGCAGTTCCTTTTTTCACAGGCTTCGCCTCTCGAGGCTCAGTACATCGCGCGCCTGGCCATTGAGGACATGCGAATCGGGGTAGGCGAGGGAGGTGTGCGGGATGCTATCTCCAAGGCATTTGCAATGTCTGCAGAGGATGTAGAGCGGGCCTACAACCTTACCAACGACATGGGCCTGGTGGCAGTGAGCGCCAAGCGAGGGACTCTCTCCAATCTGAGCGTCATGCTAAACCATCCCATCAAGATGATGCTGGCACAGCTAGGCGAGGGAATCCCAGCTGCATTGCAGGAGCTTGGGACTGCAGCCATGGAGTGGAAGTTTGATGGTGCTCGGGTTCAGATTCACAAAGATGGTCAGAAGGTGCGTATCTTCTCCCGCAGGCTGGAGAATGTGACGGCCTCTTTGCCTGAGATCGTTTCAGCAGTTAAAGCCAATATTCGGGCAAATAGCGCCATTTTGGATGGAGAAGCTGTGGCAATAGGCCATGACGAAAGGCCGATGGCTTTTCAGGAGATTTTGAAAAGATTTCGCAGGAAGTACAATGTGGAAAAGCTTGCAGTCCAAATTCCACTCCGCCTTTTCCTATTCGATCTGATTTATTTGGACGGGAAGAGCGTTATCGATCAACCACTCAAAGACCGCAGGGCGCTCTTGGAGACGATCGCAGATCCCTCTCTGCTGGCCAAGCAGGTTCTGTCCAACAGTCCAAAGGTTGCCGAACAGATCTATCGTCAGGCTCTGGATGCGGGCCATGAGGGGCTTATGCTAAAAAATCCCTCGTCGGTCTACGCACCGGGAAAGAGAGGCAAGAACTGGCTGAAGATCAAGCCAGTGATGGAGACATTGGACCTGGTGGTGATAGGGGCGAAATGGGGCGAGGGCAGGAGGGCCAGTCTCCTTGGTTCCTACAGGCTCGGCTGTCTGGAGCCGGAGACTGGCATGCTTCTGGATGTGGGCTGGGTGGCGACGGGCCTGACCGACGAGGTGCTATCTGATCTCACTGAGATGTTCAAGGGATTGATCGTTGTCGAGAAGGGAATGGAGCTCGAGCTGAAACCCGCTGTGATCTTCGAGGTGGCCTACGAGGAGATCCAGAAGAGCCCTAACTATTCATCTGGATATGCATTGCGTTTTCCGAGGCTGGTTGCTGTCAGGGACGACAAATCCATCGAAGAAGCGGATACCATTGAGAGGGTGATCGCCCTTTACAAGGCGCAAAGGGGCAGAAACTCTTCTGCCTGATCTGGGTTTGGAGTATGGATCTGTCAAAAGGAGGTTTTGAGATGTTATTCAAGAGGCTTGAAGAGCTGAACGAAGAGGAGATGAAGGGCCTCTTTGCCAGGGATGTGGGCATCCAAGATGTGCTGGCGAGCGTGAGCGAGATCATCGCAGAGGTTGGATCAAAGGGAGACGATGCCCTTTTCAGATACACTGAGAAGTTCGAGGGCGCAAAGCTGGCCGACCTGCGCGTGAGTCAGGAAGAGATCGATGCAGCCTACGAGGCGGCAGATGAGCGGCTCTTGGAATCACTTGTCCAGGCTGCAGACAACATTTTTGCTTTTCATTCAGCGCAAAAGGAGCGCGATCTCTGGATGACAGAGGTTTCGCCGGGCGTCTTTGTCGGCCAGAAGGTCGTGCCACTGGATTCGGTGGGAGCCTACGTTCCTGGTGGACGTGCTGCTTACCCCAGCTCAGCCCTCATGAACGTCATACCCGCCAGGGTTGCAGGGGTTCCAAGGATTGTGGTATGCACGCCTCCCAAGTCCGATGGTTCAGTCACACCCCTCACGCTCGTTGCAGCTGATATGGCAGGTGCTGACGAGGTCTATAAGCTTGGAGGCGCTCAGGCAATAGCTGCCATGGCAGTTGGTACAGAGAGCATAGAGCGCGTCAACAAGGTCGTAGGACCGGGAAATGTTTACGTCACAGCGGCCAAGATGCTTCTGAGAGGAACAGTTGAGATCGACTTTCCCGCAGGTCCTAGCGAGGTCCTGATCATTGCAGACAGGACTGCAGATCCCAAAGTCATCGCTTCAGACATGATCGCTCAGGGGGAACATGATCCCAAATCCATATCTGTCCTTGTAGCAACGGACGATCTGCTGGCCAGCGCCGTAGCCGAGGAGCTTACGATCCAGGCGGCTGTGGCGGCTCGAAGCGAGATAGTTTCGCAGAGCCTGGATCACAGTGCAGTTCTTGTGGCAAGGGATCTGGACGAGGCAGTGGACTTTGCCAATGCCTTCGCACCAGAGCACCTGGAGATCGTCACCAATGATCCAATGGGTACGTTCAGGTCCATACACCATGCGGGCAGCGTATTTCTCGGGCGCTACACGCCCGTGGCAGCAGGCGACTATGCCAGCGGGACCAACCACGTGCTTCCTACCTCAGGTTATGCCAGGGTATTCTCCGGCCTTAATGTGGACCATTTCACCAAGAAGATCTCAGTGCAGATGATCACGGACGATGGCCTTGTGGGACTGGAGGAGACGGTAACGACCCTTGCGGAGGCGGAGGGGCTGATGGCCCACGCAGAGTCGGTTAGAAAGCGGCTGGAGCCAAAAGACCGCGCCACAGATCCGGCTTAAGGCTTGCTGTCCAATATCTCGTAAGTATCCTTATGGGGGTTGATCAGCAGACCTTCGGCGATCTCCCTTGCCTTGGCCACTCTGTCCATTCCGCTGAGGTACAGCTTCCAGATAGTGGCCCTCTTGACGTTCACAACGCTGGTGAACCCAAGGCGGCCCCGCAGCCTCTCTTGGGTGGATATTGCCTCACCGTCCTCTATCTTCAGGGCGACCCAAACAGGAACATATCCCTCTTCAAACCTCAGCTCGTCGATGAGAACCTTGTAGCTCTCCTTGTTCTCATTCACCAGCTCCCTGGCAAAGCCCTTGGCAAGCTCCTGTGGGTCTCCTGAATCGACCTCGATGCTGAAGAGGCGTTCCTTCTTTACATCATAGAGCACATCTCCAAAGCCCATTCTCCTGACCAGAGTATTTTTCACTGTGGCAGCTTCTGCATCTGGTATCTTCAGCCAGACTCTAAGATTGATCTTTTGGCTCATGCATTCACCTCGATGTAGCGCTTCACAGACTCGAAGACCCTTCTGCCTGGGCCTGGCTCGTCAGGCCTCTGCTTCCTGGGATCGAAGGCAGGAAGCTGCCAGGCGAAGAAGGCCCTCTCAGGGTGGGGCATCATGCCAAGCACGTTTCCTTCCGGACTGCATATGCCTGCGATGCTCTCTGTGCTGCCGTTCACATTTACTGGAAACTCGGTTTTGATGCGGCCATTTTTATCGCAATAGCGAAAGACCACCTGCTCTTCGTCGTTGAGCATCTCCATCAGCTTGGGCGTGGAAGTTACAAGGTTTCCCTCACCGTGGGCTATTGGTATCTTGAACAGGCTCCCCCTCTCCATGATGAACGAGCCGCTGCATCTTCTGGGCGGTGTCTCGTGTCTCAAATTGACCCAGTCGCAGTAGTAGCCCCTGCGCACGATCTTTCCATTTGAGACCATGACATTTTGTGCCAGGGCCATGTCGATCTTGCCAGTCCCTGGCAAGAGGCCAGCCTCTACAAGTATCTGAAATCCATTGCAAATGCCGATAATGGGCTTGCCTTTAGTTGCTTCCTCCTTCAGAGCCTGCATGACAGGCTCTTTGGAGGCGATAGCTCCAGCTCGCACGCGGTCCTGATAAGAGAAGCCGCCTGGTATGAAGTATCCATCGAAGCTGGAAAGCTCCCCAGCTGACCTATTCCAGCGAAAGATCTCGCCATCCATTCCCACGGCCTTCACTGCTACAAGAGTCTCGTGCTCGCAGTTCGTTCCAGGGAACTGCATCACTGCAATCTTCATCTCATCGCCTCCACAAGGCCACTTGTCCATGCGAGCCTTGCCTCATCCAGGTCCAGGTCGGCCACAGCCACACCAGCCCTTTTCATCACGATCCTTCTTTCCCGGGACACTTTTCCAATCTCCATCGGCTCCAGGTTGTAGCTCCTCAAGAGGTCGATCAGACGTCCCTCTTTTCCGGGCCAGGCTTCCAGCACAAATCCAGATGACTCGGAGAAGAGGAGCTTGTCGGTTCTCATGCCAGCATCTCCGGCGTTGTCCAGGTTCAGATCAAGCCCGAATTTGGCAGGCCGGGCCAGCGCCATCTCCATAGCAGTGCAGGCCAGCCCGCCATTGGAGATATCGTGGGCCGATGCCAGAAGGCCTTCGTCTATTGCGTCGATGACAGCATAGATCATTCTCCTCTCCAGGTCGAAGCGGACGATGGGAACGTTGGCTCCAGTAATATTGAATATGGTCCTGTAGTACTCAGAGCCGCCCAGCTCATCGAACCTTGGGCCGATGAGGTACAGCCTATCTCCTGCAGCCTTGAATTCCTGAGTTATAGCTTTTCCAATATCCTTGATTATACCGACGCAGGCGATGATCGGGGACGGGTCAACAGAGCCTTGAGGCGATTCATTGTAGAAGCTCACATTTCCAGATACTATTGGAACGGGCTGGTTCTCATAGCCCTTCAGCCAGATCTGTTTGCAGGAATCCGATAGGCCCTTCACGCCTTCTCGGAACTCCCAGAAGGCCTCAGGCTTCTCAGGATTCCCGTAGTTCAGGCAGTCGGTGATGGTTGAAGGCGTAGCGCCTATGGCTGCAACGTTACGCATGGCTTCCGCAACGGCAGTAGCACCTCCCCAGTAAGGGCTGATTCTGCCGTAGAATGGGTTGCAGTCCACTGCAATAGCCACACCGAACTTCTCGCCTCGCACAGGTGCAATCAAGCCCGCATCGGCCTCACCGGGCCGGATAACTGTGTTGCCCATGACTTCGGTATCATAATATCTGTAAACATGCTCTCTGGAAGCAATATTTGGGGACTTGAGAATCTTCAGCAGAACGGAGTTGTAATCGGCAGGTTCATTCGTCTCCGGCTCGACCAGGATGAATGTGCGAGGTGCCTCCTCGCGTTGGTATCTTATGCCGCCGGTGAGATGCTGGATGGGCACGTCGCAGACGATCTCGCCCTTGTGTCTGACAACGAACCTATCGCCGCTGTTGATCTTTCCTACAACGCTCGCTCTCGCTCCCTCGTAGACATTGGGCAGGTCCCAGTCCTCATTGTAGATCTTCAGGATCTTCTCGCGCAGGTGCACGGGCGAGATTATCAAGAAACGCTCCTGGGTCTCTGCGATGCTCAGGACCTCAGGTGGGAAGTCGCCTGCTTTATGCATGTCATCCAGGTTTATCTCCATGCCAAAGCCGCCTGCGGCACCCATCTCGGATGTAGCGCAGGTGAAACCTCCGCCGCCCAAGTCCTTGAAGCCTATCTCAACGCCTTCTTCACGAACCAGTCTGAATAGATCGTCGTTGGCCTTGAAGAGCACATTCTTCAGGAAGGGATCTGGGATCTGCACTGCGCCGCGGTTTGTCTCTTCATCCTCTTCTCGCAGGGCTTC
>JAAZNX010000015.1 GCA_012798025.1 Methanothrix sp.
ATAAGGCCACGCCCATAATCCATCGCGCACTGAGATATGTTAATGCGGGTGAGCCCATGTGGAATGGCGGTCCTGTAGCTCCTTTTTCTGGGTACATAACCAAAGGTGACCATAACGAGGTGATAGACCAGATGGCAGGCCAGATAATCGGCTCGGCCAACCCGTCCTACATTGAGGCACATCGTGACGAGATCATAGATTTAGGCAACGATACATTCATCGACAAGGAGACCGGCCTTGTTATCTACAGGACCAAGAATGGGACCTTCGTTGGAGAAGGAATAAGCTATCTCGTGCCTGTGAAGGATGAGTGGGTCATCGGAGTGGCCAGAGCGAAGATTCCACTTGTGGGCTACATCAGACTGCTGCCAAACATGATCTACGATGAGGTTCGCAAGATGATAGGCTAGGACCCCTTGATCTCACGAATCGAGTTTTCTTGCCAAAACCGCCCAATGATCCATGTGGTAGGGCAGAAGATCCATAGACCATGAGAGTCTCAGGCCGGTCAGCTTTTTGATCTCAGTGTTATAGACAGCGTCAGGCGTTGCGGTGACATCGATGGAGCGCGTCTTCATCATAAGAATGAGCCCGCCTCCGGGCTTCAGGTAGCGTTTGGAGTTCAAAGAGGCGATCTCTACCTGATTTCTCTGAGCGATATCCTGATAGACCACGTCCACTGGCTCCACCAGAGCGCAATAACCTTCTGGCCTGGCCGCATCGGCGAGTATGGGCACGATGTTTTCGCGCCTCTCGCAGAGCTTGATTAGATCGCGCATGGCTCGAGGCGAAAGCTCTACTGCATAAACCAGGCCATCGGTCACTATGTCGCTTACGTGGCTGACAGTGGTGCCAGTGGCAGCGCCCAAATAGAGGACTTTTGCATCACGGGGAAGGTGAAGGCCTTTGCCTCCACCTTTAAGCAATAGAGCTGCCAACTTGGAGCGGGTCGGATCCCAGAGCCTATATCCATTTATTATGCGTTCCCCGTAAACTGGCTCCAGATCGCGGGATTTAGTAGCCAATTTCTTCTGGCCATCAGCTTCAAGTAGGTAGACTCCAGGTAAGATCTCCAAAGTAGACATCGAACCAGTCTTCAGAGCTCTTTGCCCACAGAGGTCGTCGTGAGTTTGACGTGCTTTACGCCCTTCAAGGCCATCATCTTCTCTGCGGCCTTTTTCACGTCCTGCCCTTCTCCACGCAAGACTATTACCTCTAGGCAGTTGTCCTGGTCCAGATGAACATGCAGACTGGACTGGATTGTGCTCCCGAATTCGTGCTGAATTTCGGTCAGGTTCTCCACCAGGCCCCTTTGAGAGTGGGAATAAACGAGGGTTATGACTCCCACCCTCTCACCCTGCACGTCGCTCATCCATTCATAGTGAACAATGTAGTTTCTAATAGCGTCCCGGATGCCCTCGGATCGCGAAGAGTAACCACGCTGCAAGATGATCTCATCGAATCTGGTGAGAAGCTTCTCAGGCAGCGAAACCCCGATTCTCATTAGTTCTTGTTCCATATATTATCGCAGCTGATATACCAATGTTATTTAGTAATAAACTTAATGGCTGAAAATGTTAATATCTGCAGGCATCAAGATCTGGGAAGGAGAAAACCACAAAGAATATCCCTCATAGCGGAAAAGTGACTGCAACATGACAGATATCGCACTCATTGGCAGCCGTACGTTCCTATTCGAGAAGCTCTTCCGGGAGCTTGGCGCTAGCTACCAATTTCTTCAGGCTGGCATTCTTGGCAGCCCATTTTTGCCTCAGTACAAAATGATAATGATCCCAACAGGCTTTGCCAATCCCCAGTACAGTGAGATTCTACCAGCATTGCGGAGGATGAGGTCGAAGATTGCCGATTTCGTGAAGAAGGGGGGTGTGTTGACCGTGTTTGGGCCCATGGTGACGCATCATGAGTACGAGTGGCTGCCACTGAAACTCAAGTACTTTTGCGAACTGGGACAAAAAAATGTCGTACAATCGCAGCACGAGTGCTGCTGCCTGCTATGCACATCGACGCCTGAATGCGATGGCTATCTCCTGCCAGGAGAGGGCTTCGAAGTGGTTGTGAGAGATGAGAAAAACAGAGCAGTTCTTGTAGCAGCAAAGTTTGGAGAGGGCCTTATCGTGGCCACCACTGTTCATGAATTTCCTGCAGCTAGATATATAAATTGGGCTTTGAGCAAGGCCAAGCCTGCCAAGATTTGAGGTGCGCAAAATGGTTCTGGACGAGGAGATACCTGCTATCAAGAAAAGCAAGATTCGCAAGGAGATAGAGGATTTGCTGGCAAATAAGGGCATGGTTCTGGAGAAGAAGATCTCAGCATTCGATCTGGATGGTGGAAAGGCGCACCATTTTGACGACTGGGCAGAGCTCATGACTTTTTTAAAGGGCAGGAAAGGCCGCTGGTACATAACCACGCCCGGCTTGATACGAGCGAAAGATCTACCTGAAAAACGGTAGGCTATGATGCCATTTGTCAGCATCAACGGACAACTTTTATCACTTCATAGAACCAGGGTTCATTCATGAGACAGATCTCATCAGAAGAGATGAATTCATTGGATATGAACTGCAAGTATTTCGGCCTCCTGCCTTTGCAGCTCATGGAAAATGCTGGCGCAGCTCTGGCCCGCGAGATCAAGGCTACAGCTACAGGAAATAGGGTCGCTATAGTAGCTGGCCATGGTAACAATGGTGGTGATGCACTCGTCGCCGCCCGTCACTTAGACGGATATGAGGTCACTGTTTATCTCTTGGGTAGATCTGGGGATATAGCCACAGAAGAGGCAAAGAGAAACTGGGATATTCTGAAGCATCTGGGTTTTGATCTAAGAGAGGTCAGAGATCCGTCGGATCTATCTTTGGGAGAATATGATCTGGTTTTGGATGCGATCTTTGGCACCGGCGTGCACGGTAACGTGAAGGGTCTGGAAGCCGGAGCAATAGATGCCATCAACTCCGCGGGAAAGCATGTCATTTCAGTGGATATCCCAAGCGGCCTTGGAACTAACAAGGCAGTGCGAGCAGACACAGTCGTGACATTTCACAGGCCAAAGCCAGGTCTGACAGGAGATGTCAAGGTTGTGGACATCGGCATACCTCCTGAAGCAGAGTTCATCGCAGGTCCAGGAGACCTCTGGCTGGTTGGAAGGAGAGCTGCAGAGAGCCGCAAAGGCGACAGTGGCAGGATTTTGGTGATCGGTGGAGGACCTTATACAGGCGCTCCAGCCCTGACTGCCATGGCTGCTCTGCGAGCTGGAGCAGACGTGGTCACTGTGGCTACCCCAAAGAGTGCCTCGTCGACTATCGCCGGTTTCTCGCCGAACTTGATCGTACGGGAGCTATCGGGCGATCATCTGCACCCTAAGGACTTAAGCGTCCTGAAGGATCTGATAGCAAGACACGATGTGGTCGTCATGGGCATGGGCCTGGGACGCGATCGCGAGACCCTTGAGGCTCTTGCACAGATAATTCCCATTTGCGGCAGAACCGTCATAGATGCAGATGCGCTCATGCCAGATCTTCCATTGAAGGGGATAGTTACGCCTCACGTGGGCGAGTTCGAGAGGATAAGCGGGATCTGCCTGTATGGTACAGGTTACCGGGAACGCATCGCTCCCCTGAAGAAGTATGCTCGTGAGAAGGGGTTGGTCGTCTTGCTCAAAGGCAAAGCAGGTCTGGTCTCGAACCTCATCACAGATGGAGAGATTGTCAGGGCCAACACCAATGGAAACCCGGGCATGACCGTAGGAGGGACGGGCGATGTTCTGGCAGGAGTTACTGCTGCATTCTTTGCCAGGACAACAGCCATGCGGGCAGCTACTGCCGCAGCCTTCGTCAATGGACGGGCTGGCGATATGGTCTATGCGGAAAAGGACTTCGGCATGGTGGCGACAGATGTAATAGAGAAGATTCCCTTAGCGATGAGGTTGTAGAGATGGCCGAGGAGGAAAAACTTGCAGGGATGGTGGACATCACAAAGAAGCCCCCTGTCATAAGGACTGCAACTGCTTGCGGCTCGATCAAGCTCAGGAAGGCTACCTTGGAAGCTGTGAGATCGGACAGCGTGAAGAAAGGAGATGTCCTGACCGTCGCCAGGCTGGCGGCAATTCTTGCGGTCAAGGATACCCCTCGCTTGATTCCTCTGTGCCATCCCATTCCCATCACTGGATTGGATGTCAATTTCGTTCTGGACGAGGAGAGAGTTAGCGTTACAGTTACTGTGACATCCTTGGGCAAAACGGGGGTGGAGATGGAGGCGTTGACGGGAGTCTCAGCCGCATTGCTCAATGTCTGGGATATGGTAAAATATCTGGAGAAGGACGAGACTGGAAACTATCCAGAAACGCAGATGGAAGAGATAAAAGTATTGGAGAAGAGAAAAGGCGAGACATGAACGAGAGCATGGAATTGCATCATGCTCACACGCAGATCCCAAACTCCCAGAGCCTCTCCCTTGCCGCCTCACGCGCCTTCTGATGCTCTGATAAAAACTTCCAAATGCGCTCAGCCACATCCTTCTTGCATGTCCCGCACATGCGCCTGCCCGAGCGGCACTCTGCATCCAACTCTAAGAGCTCTTTGTCGTCTTCTGAGAGATGGAAGACCAAAAACTCATAAATGGAGCACTTATCGGGCTCTCCCCCCAACTTCTTTTGTTCGGCCAGGCTCTGGCGTCCCCCTGTGATCGCCTTCATGATCTTCCTGGCAGCTTCTTTGGGCTCCTCTGTCAGTGCGATGTGGCTCTCTGGCCTGGAGGAGGACATCTTTCCCCCAGTAAGCCCCGTCATGAACCTGTGATAAATAGAGGCTGGAGGTATGAAGCCAAAATCTCCATGTTTCGTCTCCAATTTTATTATACGCCCCTCGATCTCCTCCAAGAGGGCCCCAGAGATCAGGGCTTCGCGGTCCTGGATCTGGGTGACGTCGATGTGCTCTTCATACCTCTTGACCTTTCCATAGCCTGCGTCCTTCAACATGGATTCTGCGGCCCTCATCAGATGCTCTCCTGCCGCCTTACCCCGAACGCTCACGTAATCGCCTCTGACCTCCACAAGAAACTTCCTCATTCGATAGGCTAGGTCGCGTGTGAGCTTAATATGGGGATCCTGATCGGCCCCAACTGGAATTACAACCGGCTTTGGGCCACCAAACTCTTCGAGCTGTGGCTGAAGGATATCTGCGCTCTGAGCCATGACGCTCTCCATATGAGATATGTGGGTCTCGCCAGAGAACCCGTAGATTGCGCTGACCTCAGAAAAGTTGGAGACAATTCCCAGCTCAAAGGCAAGATCCCTCATCTTCAAGTTCTCGGACTGAAAGTAAATGTGGCCCGTAGGCTGAAATCCCAGGGCGATGAGGCTTAGAATGTACTCGTTGATGCCGATATCCCTGCAGCTGCTCCAGCTTATGCCGCGCACAGCGTGAGCCTCCATATTGGCGATGGCTGCGAAAGCATCGCCTCCATGCTGCTGATGCCAAATGATTTCGTTCATGACCATCATGTGGCCAAAATGCGCTCTGCCAGATGGCATGAAGCCGCTCATGACTGCAAAGGGCTTGTGCTGTTGCATGGCTTTCAGCACCGAATCGTAGTTTCTGTGGCCGAAGATGATCTTGCGCCTCATGTATGGGTGAGGATCCTTGAGTTTTGGAAGGATCTCCTCGAAGCTGGATATCCCGAACTCTTCAAAGAGCTTGGAGTAATCATCTACGTGAACTGCGCCCCAGGGATCAAGCTTCAATTCCATGGCCGCAGGCAATGTTGACTATGATATATCTATCTTCTCGTTCTACTCACAAAAAAGTCATTCCGATTCGTGGGCCGAGGGGCGCAAAACAAGTCAGAGATAAATCAAAAGTAAATTTTTATTTTTCAATAATTTATGAATAGCAGATCTTCGAGATAAGGCCACAATTAACACTCAATAAATTTTATAAATATATATGACATTATAACTGTAAACGGGTAGAAGATCGCCGCTAAATTGCATATTTACTGTAAAATCTTGAGATAAAACAAAAATAAACGGTATCGAAATAAACTATTTATATCATAAAGCATTTGTTATATACAAAAATAGAATGAGGTCGTTATGAGACAATTCTCTGTGAAAGTTTTGGATGATGCTGACCGGGAATTCGTGGAAGTTCTAAGAGATCTCGGAATTCCAAGAAACGTGGCCAGCATGATCACATATCTTGCCAACGTAGAGGAGGCCACGTCCAGGGAGATAGAGATCGGCTCCAACCTCAGACAGCCTGAGGTGAGCATTGCAATGCGCACTTTGCGCAATAACAACTGGGTTGAAGAGCGTGAAATCAAGAAAGACGGAAAAGGCCGGCCCATGAAGGTCTATCGGCTCACAATCTCCTTGGAGGAGATCATCAAGCACTTCGAGGAGGAAAAGAGGAAAGAATCGGCTAAAACCATGGAAAGCATAGAAAAGCTCAAGGAGCTGAGCAAGGGCTTGAGCGTCACGCCTTCGTGATTGAATGGCAAGGACAAATTGTGCAATAAGATCTCTGGCCCTAACCGATTCCGACTGAGGTTACTTTTCCACTTCGCCTCTGCCCCTTAGATCATCGAGGTTATCTTCCAGGAGTTTTTTGCTCTTGATCTCTTCCTTCTTGCCACCCTTTCTCTCAGCATTTCGCTTCTTGAACTCCGCCAAAAGTCTCACCTCAATTCATCCATTG